>DASYLQ010000200.1:0-26955 GCA_036009485.1 Janthinobacterium sp. | reverse complement strand
AATTCCAGTTCTTGCTCATGCAGGCCGAGCAAGCTGCCGCGGTGGCCGACGCTGACCAAAATGGCGTCGGGCAGGGCGCTGCGCAACAGGCGGTACATCGCATATTCCAATCCCTCGTCCATGGCTGAACTGGCTTCATCGAGGAAGACCAGGGCGGGACGGTTCAGCAAGACCCGGCCGATCGCCAGGCGCTGCTGTTCGCCCAGCGACAGGATGCGGGTCCAGTCGTCGGCCTGGTCCAGGCGGGCGCCCAGATGGCCGAGCTGGCATTGCCGCAGCAGGGCGGCGTCCGCATCGCCGGCCGCCGGCGCATCGCCAGCTCCGGCCGGGACGGCGGCGGGGTAGTGCAGCGCCTGGCGCAGCGTGCCCAGCGGCAGGTAGGGCTTTTGCGGCAGGAACAGCGTGCGCGGCGCGGCCGGCCCGCTGACCTTGCCGCTGGCGTAGGGCCACAAGCCGGCGATGGCCCGCAGCAAGGTGGTCTTGCCGATGCCGGAAGGCCCGCGGATCAGCAGCGCCGCGCCGGGCGCCAGCGCCAGGGCCAGGTCTTGCACCAGCACGGCGCCGGACGGACTGCCGACGCTCAGGGCAGCGACGCTCAAGCCCTGCGCCGCCGCTTCGATCTGCGCCCCGCCCAGGGTGCCGGCCGTGTCGATGGCGTCGAGGAAGCCGGCCAGCCGCTCCAGCACGGCGCGGTAGCCGGCGAAGCTGTCGTAGGCGTTGCGGAAGAAGGAGAGCGAGCTTTCGACCTGGCCGAAAGCCTGGGCGGTCTGCGTCACGTCGCCCAGCGTAATTTGTTTGGCGAACAGGCGCGGCGCCTGCACCAGGACGGGAAACACATCGGTTGCCTGGCTGACGATCAGGTTAAAACCCTGGAATTTGAGGGAGCGGAAGACGATATCCCAGGTGTTGCCGATGACGGCGCCGAAACGCGCCAGCAGATTATTCCGCTCCACCGTTTCGCCTCGATAGAAGGCGATGCTTTCGCCGTATTCGCGCAGGCGTATCAGCGCATAACGGAAATCCGCGTTGAAGCGTTCGTTGAGAAAGCTCAGGCGTATCAGCGGCCGGCCGAGTTTCAGCGCAAACACGGTCGCGACGATGGTGTACAGGTAGACCATGAAAATCATCGCCCGCGGAATCGGGTGGCCGAAGACGGTCAGCACGCCCGACAAGCCCCACAGGATGATGCTGAAGGCAAACAGCGAAACGATGGAATCGAGCAATCCCATCGACAGGCTTAGGGAGCTGTCGACGAAGCTGTCGATGTCTTGCTGGATGCGCTGGTCCGGGTTGTCGTTGCCCGGCACATATTGGCTGCGGTAATACGCCTGCCCGTCCAGCCAGCGCGCCAGCATGGCCCGGGTCAGCCAGACGCGCCAATGGATCAGGAAGGATTGGCGCAGGTAATACACCAGCAGCGCCCGTGCGACGTAGACCGTCGCCAGGACCGCGAACACCAGCGACAGGGACCAGAAAGCCTTGGCGTCGAGCTGCTGCAAGGAACTGTAGAAACCATTGTTCCAAAAGTTAAGCAACACATCCATCCGCACCGCGAACAGCGTCATCAGCACGATCAGCGCCACCCAGGCCAGGGGCAGCACACTGCGGGCGGGATTGAAATAGTCCCAGCTGATGCGGTAAAACTGCCGGCCCCACACGGTGAAACGGCCGAGCGCCAGGAGGGCGGCGCTCATGCCCAGCAAGCTGAGGACGAATGCTTCGCCCAGCCATTCCAGGCTGGCCAGCAGTTGATGATTCCAATCCATATGATCCTTTCGATGCGGCGGCGGGGCAGAGCCGGACTAGGCTCAGCCGTCAGCCAGTAGAAACCGGCAATCTTAAATGCAACTTAATTGCATTTCATATTGATAAGGAAAACCGGCCCGGCAGGCGGGAATCGCCGCGACGGCCTATCATTACGCCTTTGCCCGACTTTGCAAATTTTGCTATCCCAAATTTTGCTATCCTCCTATGCCGCACAAGCAAGCGCAAGACCTGCCGGATCCCCAGCCGAAAAACCTCGGCTGGCGGATCGCCGCGACCGTTTTCTTTACCTTTCTCTGCTATCTGACGATAGGCATTCCCATCGCCGTGCTGCCGTCCCACGTCCACCTGCAACTGGGTTTCAGCTCGGTCTGGGCCGGCCTGGCCATCAGCACGCAATACCTGGCGACCTTCGCCACCCGGCCGTATGCGGGGCGCATGGCCGACACCGTGGGATCGAAGCAGACCGTGGTGGCCGGCCTGGCCGCTTGCAGCCTGAGCGGCTTGCTGATGCTGGTCTCGGCGATGCTGGAGGGCAGGCCGGAGTGGAGCCTGGGCGTCTTGCTGCTGGGCCGGCTGGCGCTGGGCGCCGGCGAAAGCCTGGCGGCCACCGGCGCCACCACCTGGGCCATCGGCCGGGTCGGCGACCTGCAGACCACGCGGGTGGTGTCGATGAATGGCGTCGCTTCGTATGCGGCGCTGGCGGCCGGTGCGCCGCTTGGCGTGCTGGTCGAAGGCGCCGGCGGTTTTGCCGCGATCGGCGCCGTGGTCTTGCTGATCGGCGCGGGCGGCGCCGCATTCGCGGCCACGCGGGCGCCGGTGGCGCTGGTCAGCGGCGAACCGATGGCTTTCCGCGAGGTGTTCATGCGGGTACTGCCGCATGGCTTGTGCCAGGCGCTGGGCTCGATGGGCTTCGGCGTCATCAGCGCTTTCGTCACCCTGTTTTACGCCGGCCGCCACTGGTCCGGCGCCGCGCTGACCTTGACCGCCTTCGGCATGTGTTTCATGCTGGCGCGCCTGGTGCTCGGCGGCGTCATCGGACGCTTCGGCGGCTTTCGCGTCGCCATCGTCAGTTTCGCCGTCGAATGCGCCGGCCTGCTGCTGATATGGCAGGCGCCCAGTCCGCATGCGGCGCTGCTCGGCGCCGCGCTGGCGGGAGGCGGCTTTTCCCTGGTCTTTCCCTCGCTGGCGCGCGAAGCGGTCGGCGGCGTCGCCGCCGCCAACCGCGGCGCCGCGCTGGCAGCGTATTCGGTCTTCCTCGACCTGGCGCTGTGGGCCGCCGGTCCCCTGGCGGGAACGGTGGCGGCCCATTACGGCTATGCGGCGGTATTCCTGTTCGCCGCGCTGGCCGCCGCGCTGGCGATGCTGCTCAGCGCATCGCTGTATCTGCGCACGCGCGGCGCCGGCCCGGCCGGGGCAGGGTAGTTCAAGGCCGGCGCGCCGCGCCCCTCCAGACGGCGCCGCCGCCTGCTATACTCGTCCGCAGCCTAGCCTCAGCGACTCTCCAGTGAACCCTGTCAATTCCCCCCGTTTTATCCCGCGCGCCAGTGTCCCGACCGCCGAACAGAGTGCCATCCAGCTGTCCCAGGACAAGGTGGTGCTGATCGAGGCCAACGCCGGCGCGGCGAAAACCACGACGCTGGCGATCCGCATCGGCGAAGCGCTGGCGCGCAGCCTGCCGCCGGAGCAGATCCTGGCGCTGGTCTTCACGCCGGAAGCGCGCGATGTCATGCGCCAGCGCCTGCTCGACGTCGGCATCCCGCGCGCCACGGCGGTGCGCATCAAGGTGGCGACGGTGGAAGACTTCGCCGCCGAGGTCCTGGCCGGTATCGAGGGCGGCGAGATCCTGCCGCGGCTGCAGGCGAAGGATTTGCGGCGGCATGCCATCAACGCCGTCGAGGAAGTCGGCCAGCGCTATCGCGGCAAGGTCGACGATCTCGACCCGAAGACGCACAACATCGCCATCAGCCAGTTCCTCGACATGCAGCAGGGGCTCAAGGCGACGCTGGCGCTGGAGGGCGATTTCGAGTACCTGGGCCACGAGGAAGCCGCCGCCATCCTGGACGTGCCGCTGACGGATTACCTGACCACCCTGGAATACGAGCGCATCCGTCTCGGCAGTTTCGAGGGCACGCTGTTCCGCGGTCCCCACGACGCCAGCTACGACCTGGCGCGCGCGCTGGGCCAGACGCCCGAACTGGCGCAGGAATTGCCGGCCTACCGGGTGCTGGTCTGCGACGAATTGCACGACATGAACGAGGCAGCCTTCCGCATCCTGAGCGCCTTGCTGGGCCAGCCGAATTGTTATTTCATCGGCGCCGGCGACAAGGACCAGGTGATCCACTCCCGCCTGGGCGCCAGCGATACTTTCCTGAAGAGCCGTTTCGCCGCCGCCTACCCCGGCCTGGCGCGCTATCCGCTGACCATGAGTTACCGCTACGGGCCGCAGCTGGCGTATGCGATGGCCGACTTCAAGCAAAAAACGGTGTCCTCCAGCCTGGCCAGGCCGACCGATATCCGCCAGGCATTTTATGACGCCGGGACGGACGCCGGCGCCGCGCCACTGGTGCGCGCCTTGCTCGACTGGCAGGGCGATGGCCATGCGCTGGCCGATTGCGCCATCCTGGTGCGCAGCCGTAACCAGTCGGTGGCCATCGAAAACGCCCTGATGCAGGCGCAGATCGCTTACCGCACCCAGGAAATGCCGAGTTATCTGCAGCGCGAGGAAATTCTGTTCTTGCGCGGCATGCTGGCGATTGCGCTGAAAAACCTGCATACCGTCAAATCCGATGCGGTGCGCAAGGCCATCGTCGAAGCGCTGGCGATTTTCGCCGAGGTCGAGCTGTCGGCGCAGGAAATGGACGAGGCGAAAAAAATCATCGCCAGGGATCCGGACACGCTGGCTTATTTTTTCACCGGCCAGTTGCAGCGCGCCGGCGCCGACGGCGACGGCTTGTCCGTGTCCGGGTGTATTGCGGCGACGGTCGCCTATGCCGAAAACGTGCCGGCGGAAACGCCCGCCGCCGTGGTCTTGCGCGAAATTTGCAGCCTGATCAATCTGCCGGCGGCGGCCAAACGCATCTATGTCCATCCCTACGATGCGCAGGTGGTGGCGAAGACGGTGGCCGGCTTTATCGCCGCGGCGGAAAATTCCGGCAAGAACCTGCGCGAGTTTTCGGAATGGCTGGGCGCCGCCGAGCAATTCGCCGGCGCGAAACCCGACCGCAATACGGTCTTGCTGGAATCGGTGGGCAATTCGAAGGGCAAGGAATTCGAGCACGTCATCCTGCCGTTCATGGAGGCGGGCGCATTCCCGAATGCGCTATGCCGTCTGGCCGAGGAAGAAAACCTGTTCTACGTCGGCGCCACGCGGGCCCGCTCGCGCCTGACCTTGCTGGCGCCGCTGGCCGAAGAGCGGCGCAGTCCCTTCATCGGGCGCATGACATCGCCGGGTTCGGCGGCGCGCGCCAATGCCGCGCTGGCGGAGAATGCGGCCCGCCCCGCAGCGGCCCCCGGCCGTCACGACTTGAAGGTGCCTTTTGCCGAAAAGGATAGCGTAAAAGCCCTGGGCGCCGAGTGGGATTTGGCGCGCAGGGTCTGGTATGTGAAGGCGGGCGCGGACTTGGGCCCGTTTATGCGCTGGTTGCGGACCTGAGTCGTTCGCCCGCCGGCGGCGATGCTCTTGCCGCTATTGCCAGCATGCTATTTCAGTAATTAATGGCCGTTGGGAATGCTGCCGCCGCTGGGCGGGTTGGCGTCGCTGCCGGCGCCGCCGCCGGCAGCCGCGCCGCTGGTGCTGTTGCTGCCGCCAACAGAGCTGTTGCCGTTGTTTGTGGAGCCCGAGCTCGAGCCGGGCATGCCGTTGCCGGTGGTGCCGCCGGCGGACGTGCCGCCGCTCGACATGCCGCTGGAAGTCGCGCCCGAGTTGCCGCTGTTGCGGCCGCGCTTCTGTTTGCCGGTGCCGGTCGAGCTGCCCTTCGGCGTGCTCGTCGAATTATTGTATTGCTGGTCGCCGCTGCTGGAGTCCGCGCTGCCGGAGCTTGCGCCGCTGGAGCCCGAATTCATGCTGTTGCCCGGAGCGGCCATGCTGCCCGAAGTGCCGGCGCCGCTGGTGCTGCCGGTCGCGCCGGACGGCGTGGTTTGCGCCATGGCGGCGGTGCCGGCCAACATTGCTGCTAACAGTACTGCTGCGGTTTGCGTTTTCATGTGTATCTCCTGTGCCAGATATGTGCCGCAACATTGCGGCAACACGTAATTTTTGCACAAGGGGAAACGACGCCGCGTAGGACATTCTCTTGGTTCCGGGTCGGAAAACAAGCGGCGCCGGCCTATTCCTGGAAGCAAAAGGCAGGCGCCGGCGGCGCAGGCGGGCTTCAGTTCGCGTTTTTTCCGGTGAAGATTTTTTTCGGCAGCATCGCATGCACGCCGACATTGCCGTCGACCAACTGGGTGATATCCATGTCGACGGCGACGCTGGAGAGCATGTAGGCGTCGTCGCGGCTCAAGTGTTTTTCCACCATCAGGAAATCAATCATGTCGCGCAGCGCATGTTCGGTGGCTTCCTTCAAGTCCTTGCTGAAGCCCATGGAAATGTAATAGTCCGGCGTTTCGGCGCGCGGCCAGATCAAGTGCTGGTTCTTGTGCACGATAAAGCGGAAAGTGCCGCTGAGATAGGTTTCCAGCGCAGTGATGTCGACTTCGCCGTTGCCCTGGCCGGCGTGGCCGTCGCCGGCCTCGAACAGCGCGCCCTTGGCGGCCACGGGAATGTAGAGCGTGGTGCCTTCGACCAGCTCCTTGTTGTCCAGATTGCCGGCGTGGGCGAAGGGCGGCGCGCTATCGATCTTGCCGCCGGCCGGCGCCACGCCCATGCTGCCGAAGAAGGGATGCAATGGAATCTCGATGCCGGGCGCGAAATGCGCCAGCATTTTCTGGCGGTCGAGCGGGATGATCTTGCTGCGGCTGTAAGGGTATTCCATCGGCAGGAAACCGTGCCCCAGCGAAAAGCCGTTGCAGGCGAAATTGGCGTCCAGGTCGACCTTCAGGATCTGCACTTCCAGCACGTCGCCCGGTTCGGCTTCGGCGATGGCGACCGGGCCGGTCAGGATATGTCCGCCGGGTCCCTTGTCCTTCACTTCGCTGTAAATCGCCGCGGTATAGGGCGGGATATCTTCCGGCCTGGCGCCGTTGGCGACCATCCGTTCCGGCGAACCGCAGGTGGACAGCGTCTGCATGCGCACGGTGTCGCCGGAATGCACGGTCAGCACGGCCTTGGCTTGGCCGGAATAATAACCCCAGGCGACGGTGTCGGGCTTGGCGAGCACGGTGTAGTCGGCGGCAAACAGCGGGCTGGCATAGCTGAGAGCCAGACAGGTAAACAAGAGGGCGCGGCGCATCGGGCAGTTTCCTTGAAGATTGACGGGAGCGCAAACAGTGTCACAGACGAGCATATTTTGTCAATCTGCAATTGTTTCAGCGGCCGGCACCGGCCCGCCAGGATCAGCTCAGCGAAGCCAGCCGCACCAGGCCGAGCAGCGAGCGCTGCAACAGGTTTTTCACCGGCTGCGCCAGCGGCACCAGCTTCAGCGTCATCTTGATCGCCATCGAATACGGATAGTACTGGCGCGCGTGGCGCTTCACGGTTTGACTGTAGCGCCGCCATGCGTCTTCATCGAAGGGGCGGCCCGGATAGCGGCCAGCGTACACATGCTTGAAGGCGATGTAACTATCCTCGGAGCCGATTTCGCGGATGCGGCGCCAGATCGCTCCCGCCACGGCCCATATGCCGAAGCGCTCGCGCTGCTGGTAGGCTTCGTAATAATCGCGGAAATGGGCGTAGTGGCTGGCCTCGTCTGCCTTGATGTTGGCGAACAGCTTGACCAGCACCGGTTCCCTGGCGTAATCGTGCAGGGCGCGGTACATCGTCGTGGTGCCAGTTTCCACTACGCAACGCGCCAGCATTTCCAGCCCGCGCACGGTTTCCAGCTGCTGCGCCGTGCACAGTGCGCCGTATTCCTCGACGAAAGCGGCGTGGGCGCGCTCCCATTCGAACTCCGGCCACACGGCTTTGACATAGGCCTTCAGCGCGCGGCCGTGCTGCAATTCCTCGTGTTGCCAATGCTCTTGCAGCCAGGCGACGGCGTCGGCATTGCCGCGAAAATGTTCGATCAAGTTGTCGCTATACAGTTCGGCCAGGATTTCGACGAAGGAGGCGCTGGCGAGCGCATAAAACATCAGTTCGTCGTCCTTGACCAGAGCCCGGTCCACTTCCCGGAAATCGATGTCTTCAAGCCGCCAGCGCGGCTGTTGCTTATTATTCTTGGTCGATGTCATGCATAGCCTTTCTTCTTCTTGAGGCAGTGTTCGTGACTACAACGATAGGGAACGCAGGGTTGCCGGTCTGTACGCCATCTTACTAAAGAAGAGAGCGGCTTGCCGGCGAGGGCTGCAAGCGCGTGCGAGCTGGGCCGCGTTGAGGGCGGCGCAGTAGGTTTTTCGAGGTCCCATGGCTGGATGGGCATGGATTTGTTCTTCGTCCTGAGCGGCTATCTGATTTCGCCGCGTTATCCGGGTCGGCCAGCGCCTTTAAACGAGTAGCGACAGCGCAATCGCCCACATGACGACAGCGATCACGCCATCCAACAGTTGCCACGACAGCGGGCGTGAAAATACCGGCGCCAGGTAGCGCGCGCCGAGGCCCAGGCCGCTGAACCACAGCGTCGAGGCCAGTATTGCGCCGATGGCGAAATACAGGCGGCCCTGGCCAGGCTGCTGGCCGCCTATGGCGCCGAGCAAGATAACCGTGTCCAGATAGACGTGGGGATTCAACAGGCTGAAGGCCAGCATCGCGGCGATCACCGCGCGGTAATCTGAGCGGGCAGGGCCGTCGCCGGCCAGCAGCCTGGCCGGCCGCAGCGCGGAGCGGGCCGCGCGCAAGCCATAGGCCAGCAGGAAGAGGGCGCCGCCTATCTTTAGCCACAGCAGCAGCGCCGGCGCGTTCGTGACCAGTTCGCCCATGCCCGAGACGCCCGCCGCAATCAGCAGCGCGTCGCAGGCGATGCAGATGGCGATGCAGCTCAGCACGAACTCGCGCTTCAGTGCCTGGCGCAGCAAATAGGCGTTTTGCGAGCCGATCGCCACGATCAGGCTGCCGCCCAGTCCCAATCCCTTCAAAAATGCCGCCGCTTCCATCGCTTCTCCTTAAAAGACGGATAGCTTACGGCAGCGTATGGGATAAGTATAATTAATATTATTGGATAAACATTAGGGGGGCTAATGAGCGATATCGATTATCGCGGCTTGGCGGCGCTGGACGCCGTGGTCGATTACGGCAGTTTCGACAAGGCTGCCGCCGCGCTGTCGATCACGCAGTCGGCGGTGTCGCAGCGCATCCGCATCCTGGAAAACAAGCATGGCGAATTGCTGATCGTGCGCAGCCAGCCGCCGCAGGCGACCGAAGCGGGCCAGCGCCTGGTCGCCCATTACCGCCAGGTGCGCCTGCTGGAAGCGGCCCTGGCCCAGCGTCCGGGCCAGGGCGACAGCCGTCCTGAAATTGCCATCGCCGTCAACGCCGACAGCGCCGCCACCTGGCTGCAGGAGGCGGTGGCGCCCATCATGCTGTCCGGCGAGTGCCTGTTGAACATCCGCCTGGACGACCAGGACCATACCCTCAGCCAATTGCGCGAGGGCAGGGTATTCGCCTGCGTCACCAGCGAAACCAGCCGCGTCGCCGGCACCACCGCCACCCCCTTGGGCGCGATGCGCTATCTGTGCGTCGCTGCGCCCGCCTTCGCGCAGCGCTGGTTTGCCGACGGCTTCACGGCCGCCGCCGTGAGCAGCGCGCCGGCGCTGCTGTTCGACCGCAAGGACGCGCTGCTGGAGCGTTTTATCGCCCAGCGCCTGGGGCAGCCGCAACGCACCCCGCACCATTCCCTGTCCAGTTCCGACGGCTTCGTGCGCTTTGCCGAAGCCGGCCTGGCTTACGCGATGGTACCGGCGCTGCAGTGCCGCGAGAGCTTGCGGGCCGGCCGCCTGGTTGACCTGACGCCCGGCGACAGCCTGGCCGTGCCGCTGATCTGGCATGCCTGGGATATCCAGACGGCGCTGACGCGCAAGCTGTCCGGGCAGGTGATCGGCACCGCGCGCAAATGGCTAAGCGAGGAGAAAGACGAAGGCTGAGCGCCTGGCCGGCAAGTGGCCCAGGCTGGCGGATCTTGCGATAGCGCAAATTTTCTTGTGCATTTCAACAAAAAGCTTTTATAGTTAGTTGCCTTTACGATATTTCGAATTCCCCATTGATCCAGGCCACGCCTTACAAGGACCTGTCATGAAAAAAAACTTCGCCGTCTGCTTTGCCGTCTCCTTCGCCGCCGTGGCCGACAGCGCATCGGCCCCCCAAACGGCGCAGCAATCGAAGATGGCGAGCTGCAATGCCGGCGCCGCCGCTAAAAAAGGCGACGAACGCAAAGCCTTCATGAAAACCTGCCTGGGCGGCGCCAAATAAAACCTTTCCAGATCACCCACCACATCCACTTAGGGCTCTTATGAAAAGCATCACGCTGAAACTGGCCGCGCTCGCCGGCGCCTGTCTGCTCACCCATGCCGCCTTGGCGCAGCTTGCCGCGCCGCCCGCCATGTATCCGGCGCTGCCGAGCGAAACGCCGGCCGAATTCAAGCCGCCGGTGGACAGCTTCGACTATGTCAGGCGCAGCGTGATGATCCCGATGCGCGACGGCGTCAAGCTGAACACCGTGATCATCGTGCCCAAGGGCGCGAAGCACGCGCCGATCCTGCTGACGCGCACGCCCTACAATGCGGCCGAGCTGACCAGCCACGCCGAAAGTTCGCAGATGGCGTCCATCCTGAACGGCTACGACAATGCCACCGACGTCATCGTCGACGGCGGCTATATCCGCGTGGTGCAGGACGTGCGCGGCAAGTATGCTTCGGAAGGCGACTATGTGATGAACCGGCCGCTGCACGGCGCGCTCAATCCGACCCCGGTCGACCATTCCACCGACACCTGGGACACCATCGAATGGCTGACCAGGAACCTGCCTGAATCGAACGGCAAGGTCGGCATCATCGGCATTTCGTATGACGGCTTCCTGCCGCTGATGGCGCTGGTGAATCCGCATCCGGCGCTGAAGGTGGCGGTGCCGATGAACCCGATGGTCGACGGCTGGCGCGGCGACGACTGGTTCCATAACGGCGCCTTCCGCCAGATTAACCTGTCCTATATCCTGGAGCAGGTGGTCACGCGCCGCAACGACGCCAAATGGTTCACCAGTAACTACGACGACTACGACACGTTCATGCGCGCCGGTTCGGCCGGCGAACTGGGACGCCAGCGCGGCGTCGAGCAGAGCGGCTTCTGGCAAAAAGTGCTGGCCCATCCGAGCTACGACCAGTTCTGGAGCGGGCAGGCGATGGACAAAATCCTGGCGCAGCAGCCGCTGACGGTGCCGACCATGCTGGTGCACAGCCTGTGGGATGCGGAAGACATCTACGGCGCCATCGCCGTCTACAAGGCGATCAAGCCCAAGGATACCGGCAACGACAAGGTGTTCCTGGTGCTGGGGCCGTGGGTCCACGGCGGCGGCATCGGCGACGGCAGCCGCCTCGGTGCGCTCAAGTTCAACGCCGACACCGCGCTGCAATTCCGCCAGGAGATCCTGCGTCCCTTCCTCGACCACTACCTCAAGGACGAGGCGCCGGCGTCCAACCTCGCGCCGGTGTCGGCCTTCGAGACCGGCACCAACAAATGGCGCAGCCTGGCTTCCTGGCCCAGCGGTTGCGCCAGCGGCTGCAGCATCGTGCCGACCGCGCTGCACCTGGCGCCGGATCAAAAGCTGAGCCTGGGCGCGCCGGGTTCCAGCAAGGCCGCGGCCTATGACGAATACGTTTCCGACCCGGCCAAGCCGGTGCCCTTCCGCGCCCGTCCGATCGCGCCCTTCGGTTACGACGAAAGCAAAGGCCAGACCTGGCCGCGCTGGCTGGCCGACGACCAGCGCGAAGCGTCCGGCCGCACCGATGTGCTGAGCTACACGACCGAGGTGCTGACGGCGCCGGTGAAGATCAGCGGCGAGCCGGTCGCGCACCTGATGGCGTCGACCAGCGGCACCGACGCCGACTGGGTGGTGAAGGTGATCGACCTGTATCCGGACCAGGTGGCGGCGCAGCCGGAAATGGGCGGCTACCAGTTGATGGTGTCGGCCGATATTTTCCGCGGCCGCTACCGCGAAGGCTTCGAGACGGCCAGGCCGATCGCCGCGAACCAGGCGCTGTCCTATCGTTTCGCGCTGCCGACGGCGAACCACGTCTTCTTGCCGGGCCACCGCATCATGGTGCAGGTCCAGTCCAGCTGGTTTCCGCTGTACGACCGCAATCCGCAAACCTTCGTGCCGAATATTTTCTGGGCCAAGCCGGGCGATTACAAGAAGGCCACGCAGCGGATTTATCACACGGCGGGACAGGATAGTTTTGTCGAGCTGCCGCTGGTGAAGGCGGCGCAGTGAGCCGGGGCCAGGCAAGCCGCCACACGGCGGCATGCGCTGCATGCCCGCAGCCGCAATGGCCTTGCTACTGCTGTTCGGATGCGGGGGGCGGCGCCGAATAATACCGGACGCAATTGTGCCCGGCCTGCTTGGCCCTGTACATAGCCTTGTCGCCGTAACGCAGGAGCTGATCCGGATCCTGGCCGTCGCAGGGGTAGCTTGCCATGCCGATGCTTGCCGTGACCCGGACCGTGGCGCCGCCTTCCAGCACGATGGGGGCGGCGATGGCTTGCAGGATCCTGTCGAAGATCGCATCGTATTCTTGCTGGTTTTGTATGTTTGTCAGCAACAGGACAAATTCATCCCCGCCCAGCCGCGCCGCCGTGTCGTTGGGCCGCAAAGCCTTGCCCAGCCGGCCGGCGACCTCGATCAGGACGAGATCGCCGGCCTCGTGTCCGTGCACGTCATTGACCGGCTTGAAGCCGTCCAGGTCGAGGCAACATACCGCCAGCTTCGAATGCTGGCGTTCGGCATTCAACAAGGCTTGTTGCAGGCGATCCGTCAACAATCTGCGGTTGGGCAGCTGCGTCAATGGATCGTAATAAGCCAGGCGTTCTATCCTTTCCCTTTGCAGGTTCAACTGGGTGACGTCGTTGAACAGGGCGATGTAATGGCTGACCACTCCGGCGCCGTCCTTCACCGCGTTCAGCGTCATCAAGCCGGCGAACAGGGCGCCATCCTTGCGGCGGTTCCAGATTTGTCCCTGCCAGCGGCCGCTCGCATGCAAGGCGCCAAACATTTCGCGGAAGAAAATGGCGTCGTGTTTGCCTGAGCTGAGGATGCGCGGATTCCTGCCGATCACTTCGTCGCGCTGGTAGCCGGTCAAATCGGTAAACGCCCGGTTGACATCGATGATCAGGGCGTCGCCGCCGGCGATGATGATGCCTTGGCCGGATTCGCTGAATACGCTGGCGGCCAGGCGCAACTCGGCTCTCGCCTCCAGCCGGGCAAGTTGCATGCGGTTGAACTGGCTGGCCAGCTGTATCACCTCGACCGGGCCCTGCAGTTGCGCCGTGGCGCAGGGGTCTCCAGCCGCGGCCGCGTCCAGGCTATTGCCCAGCAAATGCAGCGCATGGCGCATCCGGCGCGTCAGCAGCAGCGTCAGGCCCAGTGCGCTGGCCGAGGACAGCAGTATCGCCGAAAGGTAGAGTATCAGCGATTTTTGCAGTTCCCGTTCCAGTACCTCGCGGTGCATCGTCACGACGGCGGTCCAGCCGGTCTTTTCCGAACGGCTGAAGGCGGCAAATGAAGCGCCGCCATCCGGCGCGCGGCTGGAAAACGTCCCTTCGGCCGATTCGGCCAGGCGCTGAGCCAGGTCCTGGGGCGCCCGCTCGGTGCCTTGGCGCGCACCATTTTTATTCGTCGCCAGCGTCAGGCCGTTGCCGTCGTACAGGGTGACGCTCCACCGCGCGGGCACGGCCTGGGCTTTGAGCATCGGCCCCAGGCGTGCAGGCGGGATACCCATCGCCAGCACGTAAGAGACGCGTTCGCCGCGGAAAATCGGCGCCGCCAGCGTCACCATGCTGCGGTTTGAATAATTATCGATGTAGAGATCCGAAATACCCGGCCTGCCGCTCTTGAAAACTTGACGCAACAGACTGCGGTGGGTCGGATCGGCTGCCACTTGCGCAGGATAGGGACGCTGCGTCGACAGCAGGATCTGGCCGTTTGCATTGCTGAGTTCGATGGATTGCAACAGGACGTCGCCGCGCAGCACTTGCTGGGACTGGCGGTAAAAAGATTCCAGCTCACCGCTCTGCAACTGCGGCGAGGCCGCCATGATTTGCAGATAGCCCTGCAGGGATGCAAGTTCGCTGTCGATCCCGAGGCTGAGCGCGCGCGCGGTGTGCTGGGCGGCCTGTTCCAGTTTGATGCTTTCGTGCCGATAAGCCTGTTGTCCCAGCAATATGCCGGCGACGATGACAGGCAGCAGACTGGACGCGTACAAGCAATCCAGGCCCAAACGCCATTTCATCGTGCCGCCGACGGTGGCCGTCCTGCGTTCGCGCCAGACGGCAGCGCCTGCGCCTGGCCACGACTTGGACCCGGTCATGAGCGTGGTCGGTGCGGCGCTAAGGAAAATGGATTCATGATTTCAGCCGCCTCTTTAATCTATTGATCCCTTGCCGGCGCGGAAAACAATCTTCCAGTAAAGGCCGGCCGGTGCGGTCTACTTTTCTGGTGCTTACACGGTGCAGCGGCGGCACCATGGCGCCGCCCGGTCAGGGCGGGCCAAGCCAACATTTCGATGGAAAATTTGACTGAACACAAATGTATCATATTGTAATAACATCAAATTTGATTTAAATCAATGTCTTCTTATTAATACTGTTACCTTTTGTGAATTTTTATCTTTAACTGGCGGTGTCGCCGCCACCCAAGCTCAGTGCTCCATCAAGTAAGCGCAAGCGCGGTCGGCGGGATCGCGGGCCAGGATGCGGTCGTACAGGCCGAGGTTTTCCGACACCGTCCGCTCGACGTCTTCTTCCAACATCAGGCCGGCGCCGACCTGGCGCGCGGCCGCCGCGCGCACCGCCGCCACATAGGCGTCGCGCGATGGATAGCGCGCTTCCAGGCTGGGGCGCGGATCGCCGGCGGCTTGCCGCTCCGCCTCGGTGCGCGCAAAGGGCAGGAAGCTGCCGTCGAAACGCGCGGTGGCCCAGGCGAAACCGGTTTCGGGCGCGCGTTCGTTCCAGCCGGTATGCGTGCCGAGCGGCGCCTGCAGCTCCACCAGGCGCACGCCGCCGCGGTCATTGCCGTCGGCATCGGGCGCCGGCACCCGCGTCTCATAGTCCGGGCCATGCAGGGGCGGCAGGCGCTCGCCGATGCCGCTGCGGGAAAAATCGGCGCCGAAATCGAGGCGCGGTTCGCGCAGGTTTTGCAGCGGCGGAACCAGGCCCGTGCCTTTCGGGAAGGCGGCGCGGTAGTCGGCGACCGTGACCAGGGTGCCGTCCGCCAGGTGCGGATAGGCGCTGGCCGGCGGCGGCTTGCCTTTGCCGCTCCAGTCGTCCAGCGCAACGATCAGGGCGCGCATCGGCAGGTAATGGTCGCTGGTCGAGACGCAGTTGACGTAGGGCGCGCGCGTGCGCGAACGGCCGACATAATGCTGGGCCCCCATGAAGGCGTAGATGCGCACGTTTTCCGCCGGCGCGACGTCATGCGCGGCGTCGGGCGAGGTGGCGATCAGCGAGGCGCCGCGGTTCCAGAACTCGGTGGAGGTATTGGCGATGACCAGTTTCGGCAAGCGTCCCTGCTTGTCGCGCGCATGGTCGAGGGTCGATGCGCTGGCGCCGCTGACCGGGTCGCGCGAGGGCGCGCTGGTGAAGGGGAAGGCGTCGGCCGGATAGTCGTGCTCTTCGAGCATGGACGGATGCCGCGTCGGTTGCACGAAACGGCTGTTGAAACCGGCCGAGCCGCCGGCGCCGGGCACTTGCATATAAGCGCCGCTGAAGGCCAGCCGGCCGCTTTCATCCACGTTCAAGCCGTCGTGCAGCATGCGGCCGATGACCCGGCCCGACTGGCTGATGCCGAACATCAGCACGTTTTTCGGCGCCGGCGCGCCTTCGAACGGCGTGTCGCGGAAATAGGCCAGCAAATCGCGGATGCCGGCCAGGCCGGCGCCGGTGACATAGGGGTCTTTTACCGCGTAGCTCAGTTCATAAATCGTCCCCGGGGTGAAGCCGCCCTCGAGCCGCACGCGGCCGGGGCCGCCCGCCTGTTCGGCCGGGACGAATTGCCAGCGGCTGCGCGCAATCGGCCGGCGCGCATCGTCCGGCAGCGCGCGTTCGCTCAACTGCGCGGCGGGATCGTCCGGCGTCGCCGGTTCATAGGTCAGGCCGCGCATGCCGGCATAGGTGGCGACCGGGGCGGCGGCGCTGACGGTGAATTCGTTTTCCACCTTGCCGCTGATGCCTTTGGCGACCGGCGGCGCGAAGACCAGCGGCCTGGCGCCCGGCGCGGCCGGCGCGACGTCCCAGGTCCAGGCTGAAAACAGCAGGGAATAGCCGTGTCGCATCAGGAAGCCGTCGCCGGCGTCGGCCGCACTGGTGGGATCGTTGTTGACCGGGCTGCGGCCGTTGACCTGGCCGAGGATGGCGATGCCGCCGCGGTTGTTGACGTCGTAGATCAGGCTCGACGGCTGTTTGCCGGTCGGGCGCAGCAAGACAAACTCGCTGGAAAACGTCACTTTGCCGTGGGCGTCGCGCGGCGCCAGCCCGAGGTCGACGATGGCGGCGTTCGC
This sequence comes from Janthinobacterium sp., assembly GCA_036009485.1. Classification (GTDB taxonomy): domain Bacteria; phylum Pseudomonadota; class Gammaproteobacteria; order Burkholderiales; family Burkholderiaceae_D; genus Janthinobacterium. The sequence continues at coordinate 10,398 of DASYLQ010000200.1, read as the reverse complement.
CGGCGCAGCGGGATCGAGCGTGAAGTAGGCGATGCCGCGCAATTTTTCATAGGCGCCCGCCGCGCCAAACGTGACCCCGGGCGCGAAGGGTACGCGTTCGATCAGTTTGATGTGGTCCAGCGCAGCCCGCGCCGGCAAGGCCGGGGCGAGGATTGCCGCAGTTGTCGCCAGCAAGACCAGCGCGCGCGTTTTACCCATCGTAGCTCCTGTTTGTATGGATTTATATAAATTGAAAGAACAGCCAGGCTATGCTGCCATGAGAAGATCCGCACGGCAACATTAATATGAAGGCAGCCTTCAAGCATAATGCCTGTGTCATCCATATTTACATCAAAAAGGAGCATTACATGAAAATCAGGATCGCCACGATTTTTCTTGGCCTGTCGCTGGGCTTTGCCGGCGCGGGCGCGCAAGCGGGCTGCGTGAGCGGGGCGGTGGTGGGTGGTGTTGCCGGCCACGTGGCGGGAAAACATACGCTCGCGGGCGCGGCGGTCGGCTGCGCGGTGGGCCATCATATGGCGAAGAAAAAAGCCAAGGAAAAAGCCGCCGGCGACCGGGCGGCCCGGGATGCGCAAGCCAGGGCGGCGGCCCAGCCGCAGACGCCGCCAGCCAGGTAGCCCGGTCCGCCCGCTTATTTAGCCGGAGGCGCGCCGGCTTGCACGCCCGTATTCGCCGCGCCCGCATTCGGTACGCCGTTGGCGCTGCCGGTGCTGATATTGTCGCCGGTCGCTTCGGTGGTGCCGCCGGTGGCATTCGGCGTCGATTTCGGCATGCCCGGGTCGCCGTGGGCCTTGCCGGCCGCGGCGGACGGATCCGCCGGCGCGGCGAACGCCGTGATCGGCTTGGGAACGCCATTTTTATCGCAGCCGGCCAGCGCGAGCAACACGCCGCCCGTCATCAAGACCGCTGTGCAAACAGTGCGGATGTCTTTCATCTTATTCCCCCAGTATTTAAATTGCATCGATGGCCGCGCCAGCGGAGCCCGAAGCAAATCTTAGCAATTTTCCGCATCGGCGAGCGCCCCTCACGACGATGCCAGTTGTTGTCCGCCAGTCAGCTTTTCAGCAATAATAAGAACGGCGCAGGCGGATGGTTTGCATCTGCCTGCGCCGGGAGAAAACTTGCGGATTTTTTCAGCCGTAATGCCTTGGCCGTAATGCCTTAGCCGTAGTAACTGTCGTCGAGCAGCATATCCTCGAAGAAGGCGCCGAAGCGCTTGCTCGGATGGCGGATGTGGATTTCGAGGATCCAGCGCATCGCCGACGGCGCGAACGCGGCGTCGGCCAGGGCGCCGGTATAAATGGTCGCATGCGGGAAGTCCGAGACGCGGTGGCCGCCCAGGTCGAAGTTCAATTCCCAGCCCATGGAGCGGGCTTTTTCCTCGGCATAGGCATACAGTTCCTGGCCGCTGAGCTTTTCGCGCTGCCAGACCGCGCGCACGTCATGGAACAGGGCTTCGGCGTCGGCGGCGCATCGGGCGTATTCGGCGTGCGAGCCGACCGTGAAAGTGGCGCCGCCGTCGCCTTCCCACAGGTCGACGCGCGGGGCGATATCGAGGAAGAAGATATCGTTTTCCTGCAGGATCACGCCGGGCTCGGAAGCCTGCTTCATCGGCTTCATGGTGTTCTTGCCGAAGCGGACGCGGGTCGGGTGCCAGCTCAGCGCCAGGCCGGCGTCGGTCAGTACGGTCTTCGCCATCTCGACGGCATCTTCTTCCAGCATGCCGGGGCGGATGCGGGCGGCGATGTCGGCGATGGCCTGGCGGGTTTTGTCCCGCGCCAGCAGCATGCCGTCAACGGAGAAAGCCGGGCCGACGCGTTCCGCTTCGCTGGCGATGGTAGTGATTTGCATGGTTTTTTTTCCTTGTGAAGAGAAGCGGATCAAGTACCGCTCCGACAGGAAAAAGTATAGGCGGGCCAGCGTTTGAACTGGGGCGGCGGATGGCGCGCAATCCTGCCATGCTGGGCGGTTTTTCTGCCAAGGGCTCCTTACCCGGCGGCGCAGTACTCTCGAAGCCCCTTTATGTAACAATATGCGGGTAGGCATGTATTGAGACCTACGACTGAGACCTACGACAATACGTATCGCAAACACTCACCACTTTTTGGGATAACCATGGCAAACAAAAAAACAGTCAACGCTACCAAGATCGACATCGGCCTGTCCGAGAGCAGCCGCGAGAAAATCGCGCAGGGCTTGTCCGGCCTGCTGGCCGACAGCTACACCCTGTACCTGATGACGCATAACTTCCATTGGAACGTGAAGGGGCCGATGTTCAACACGCTGCACCAGATGTTCATGGTCCAGTACACCGAACAATGGGCGGCCCTCGACCTGATCGCCGAGCGTATCCGCGCCCTCGGTTATCCCGCCCCCGGCACCTATGCCGAGTTTGCCAAGCTGGCGTCGATCAAGGAAATCGACGGCGTGCCGAAGGCGATGGACATGGTCAGCCATTTGGTGGCGGCGCAGGAAGCCACCGCCCGCACCGCGCGCAACCTGTTCCCCGTCGTGAACAAGGCCGACGACCAGCCCAGCGCCGACCTGCTGACCCAGCGCCTGGAAGTGCACGAAAAAACCGCGTGGATGCTGCGCAGTCTGCTGGAAGAGTAAGCGAAAAAAACCGCGGTCTTGCGAACGCCGGCCTGGTCTATATCCCCCACCCGGCCTGCTTGCGCAAGACCGCCGCGGCGCGCTCGCTCAATACCAGCACCAGCTTCAGGCGCGCCCGCGTCATGCCGACAAACAGCTTGCGGAAGACCAGGGTGTCGAGCTGTTCGAAATCGATTTCGGTGAAAATGACCGCCGGCGCCGACTGGCCTTTGAAGCGGTAGACCGATTCCGCCAGCAAGCCGCCTTCGCGAAAGACCGGGTTGCCGAACAAATCGTAGGTCCCGGTGAACGATTTCAGCGTGTGCGGACCGAGCGCGGCCAGTCCCAGCAGCGCCGATTTTTCGCGCCCGCGAAACGTCGCCAGCGCGATGTCGGCGCGGGTGAATCCGCCCGCCAGGCATAGCGTGATCGCGTGCCGCGTCTGCGCCCGCATCGCCTCGATATCCTGGTCGGGATAGGTCAGCATCTCGATCTGCGCGCCGAGGAAGGGGCTGGCCGCTTCGACCGGGTGCTCGGCATGCCCGAGCCCGGCCAGCAAGGCCACCACGTCGCGCGGGCTGCGGTAATTGGCGTGCGAGCGCAGCGTAACCCAGCCGGGCAGCGGCACCACCGACTTGCCATACAGGTTTTGCATCGGATCTTCCAGCCACAGCGCGCGGCCTTCCGGCTTCAGCATGCGCAGCAGGATGTCGCGCCAGGACGCCGAAAAATCCTGCCCCTCGTCGACGATCAGCACGTCGTAGCGGTCCTTGTCGTCCAGCGCCGCCTGGGCCAGCAGCTCTTCCATGTCGCTCCAGACCGAGGCCGAACGGTAGTCGGGCGCGCCGCCCTGGGCGCGCATCAGCGTGTCGCACAGGGTATGGAAGGTGGCGACCCGGCCGCCCGGCGCAACGAGCTGCTGGATGTGGTCGGCCAGCGGCCGGTTGTAGCAGACGTAGAGCGGGCGCAGGCCGGCCTCGATGGCGGCGCCGTATTCGGCCAGCGCCAGCTGGGTCTTGCCGCTGCCGGCGGTGCCGACCACGTGCAGCCGGTAGGGCGAAAACTCGAGGCGGCGCGCCCAGGTCGCCAGCCCGCCCGAAATGCGCGTCACCATCTGCGTGGCCTGGCCTATCATCGCGCTCGGCTCCGGCGTCAGGCTGAGGGTATTGCCGAGGAAGCGCTTGACCCTCGCCAACTGGGGAGTGGCTTCGCTCAGCGGCAGCAATTGCCGGACGATAGACGTGAATTGCTCTTTCCTGGACGCGTCGACGATGTGGCTGGGATCGATGCCGGCCAGGCGCGCGTCCTTGATGCGGTAGTCGGGGCAATACAGCAGGTAATCGATGGAGAGCGGCTCGTCGCCGCCCGCATAGCGCTTTTGCAGCGCGTGCACCGAACGCAGGATCTGGTTGTGGACCAGGCGCGGCTTGCCTTCGTAGTTGCGCACCAGGCCCTGCGCCGTCTCGCCGAGGAAACCCGCCTTTTGCTCGATCAGCAGCAGGCGGCCGTTCGGCGCCAGCACGATGAAGTCGATCTCGCCATAGGCCGAAAAACCTTTTTCGGCATTGGTCCAGTGGACGCCGTGGTAAATTTCGTAGGGCAGGCCGGCCAGCGCCGCGTCGAGCCGGGTCAGGGTGGCGATTTCGCGCGCGGCGGCGCCGGTCGCGGACATCTGGCGCCAGCCGTCGGGGTGGATGTAAGCCATGTTGAGCGGGCGCCGGGCGCCGGTACGGAAAACCCCATTGTAGCCAATCCGTTCAAGGAGCGGCGGCACCCGTCGCGAGCCTTTACAATAAGCCTTGGCGCGCTCTTCCGGCGCGCCACGTCACGGACCAAGGAGTCGCACATGCAGAGCAGCCTTTTTGTCGCCCCCCGTCGTTTCGACGATCCCGCCGCCGCCTTCGAGCAGGTGCGCGCCATCTACGACGCCAGCATCAGCCATCTGCGCCAGTCCCTGCAACGCTTCGTCGCCGGCGAGCAGTTGCCCGACCACGTGCGCGCCTGCTATCCCTTCGTGCGCGTGCATACCGACACCGTGGCGCGCGCCGACTCGCGCCTGTCGTATGGTTTCGTGGCCGGTCCCGGCACCTTCGAGACGACGCTGACGCGGCCCGACCTGTTCGCCGCCTATTACCAGGAACAATTCCGCCTGCTGCTGAAAAACCATGGCCACAACCAGCAGGTGCAGCTGGAAGTCGGCAGCAGCGCGCAGCCGATCCCGGTGCATTTCTCGTTCGCCGAGCATGATCACATCGAGGGCAATATGAGCGCCGAGCGGCGCCTGCTGATGCGCGACGTCTTCGACTTGCCGAACCTGGGGGCGATGGACGACGGCATCGCCAACGGCACCTATGAACCGGCGCCGGGCGAGGCCCAGCCGCTGTCGCTGTTCACGGCGCCGCGCGTCGATTATTCGCTGCAGCGGCTGCGCCATTACACTGGTACCGCGCCCGAGCATTTCCAGCACTTCGTGCTGTTCACGAACTACCAGTTTTATATCGACGAATTCGTCCGCCTGGGCCACGAGGTCATGCAGCGCGCCCCCGCCGCGGGCACTGACGACGCCGGCTACATCGCCTTCGTCGAGCCGGGCAATATCGTCACGCGCCGCGTCGGCCAGAGCGTGCAGCCGGGCGACGCCCACGGCGCCGCCTTGCCGCGCCTGCCGCAGATGCCGGGCTACCACCTGATGCGCGCCGACGGTGGCGGCATCAGCATGGTCAACATCGGCGTCGGCCCGGCCAACGCCAAGACCATTACCGACCATATCGCCGTGCTGCGCCCGCACGCCTGGCTGATGCTGGGCCATTGCGCCGGCCTGCATAACACCCAGGAACTGGGCGACTATGTGCTGGCGCACGGCTATGTGCGCGAAGACCATGTGCTCGACGAGGACTTGCCGCTGTGGGTGCCGATCCCGCCGCTGGCCGAGGTGCAACTGGCGATCGAGGCGGCGGTGGCCGAGGTGACGCAACTGACCGGGCGCGAACTGAAGCGGGTAATGCGCACCGGGACCGTCGCCAGCACCGACAACCGCAACTGGGAACTGCTGCCGCAGCGCACGCCGGAGCGGCGCTTCAGTCAGAGCCGCGCCATCGCGCTGGACATGGAAAGCGCGACCATTGCCGCCAACGGCTTCCGCTTCCGCGTCCCCTACGGCACCCTGCTGTGCGTCAGCGACAAGCCGCTGCACGGCGAGATCAAGCTGCCCGGCATGGCCAACCAGTTTTACCGCGAGCGCGTCGACCAGCACCTGCGCATCGGCGTGCGCGCGGTGGAACTGCTGCGCGCGCACGGCGTGGATAAACTCCACAGCCGCAAGCTGCGCAGCTTCGCCGAGGTGGCCTTTCAATAAAGGGGCGCGAAGCCGTTTCAATACACGTCGCGGCGGTAGCGTCCCTCGGCGATCAAGTCTTCCAGCACGCCGCGGCCGAGGATCTCGGCCAGCGCCGCATCCACTCCCGACGCCATGCCCTTCATGCTGCCGCAGACGTAGATCAGCGCGCCTCGCGCGACCCAGGTGCGGACCTCGTCGTGGGCGTCGCGCAGGCGGTCCTGGACGTAGGCCCGGCCCGACGGCTCGCGCGAAAAGACCAGGTCCAGGCGCTGCAGGAAGGCGCCGGCCAGCCAGCCCCCGATTTCGCTGGAGCAGATGCGGTCGTGGGCGCGCTGGCGCTCGCCGAACAGCAGCCAGTTGCGGCGCTGGCCGGCCCGTTCGCGGTGGCGCAGATGGGCGCGCAGGCCGGCGAAGCCCGAGCCGTTGCCGATGAAGATGCAGGGAGCGTCGTCCGGCGGCGGGCCGAAGCCGGGATTGGCGGCCAGGCGCAGCTCGATCTCGCCGCCCAGCGGCGCCTGCGCCGTCAGCCAGCCGGACGCCAGTCCCAGGCCTTGTTCATGGCGTTCCTGGCGCACCAGCAATTGCAGCTCGCCATCCTGGACCAGCGAGGCCAGCGAATAGCTGCGCGGCGCCAGCGCCTTCAAACCGTCGGCGCAAGCCTGGGCCGAGGCGTAGCGCTGCTGCGGCGGCGGCAGGACGCTGCGGGCCAGCGCCTCGGCCAGCGTGCGCGCGGCGCCGCCATGGCGCACCTGGGCGGCGCCGGACAGGCCGCTGCGCAAGAGGTATCCGGCGACCCGCGGCGGCGCGTGGCGCGGCAAGACTTCGGCCACGGCGCCGGGCTGCCAGTCGCAACCGAGGCCGGCGCCGCCGGCGCGCACCAGCGTCACTTCGACCAGCGCGCCGCCCTGGCTGCCCGGATTGAGCAGCTCGCGCCGCAGCAACCGCCAACTGCCGTATTCGGCTTCCCTGGCTTCCCCGGTGTCCTCGGCAGCCAGAGCCAATTGCGCCGACCCCGACAGTTCGGCCAGGGCCTGCGACCAGCGCGCCAGGGCGGCCGCGTCGCCATTGTCCACCTCGATCAGCGGGAACAACGGCTGGGCGCCGAGGCTGCGCAAGCCTTGGTCCAGCGTATGGCCGAAGCCGCAGAATTGCGCGTAATGACGGTCGCCCAGGGCCAGTACGCCATAGTGCAGGCCATGCAAGCCATGCGCTCCGGCCGGCGCGGCGCTCCCTTGCCGCAGCAGGCGGGCGAAGCGGCGCGCGCCGTCGGGCGCTTCACCTTCGCCGAAACTGCTGGCGACGAACAGGGCGCGGCGGTAGTGCCGCAACGCTGCGGGATCCAGGCCGTCCAGCGCCGCTACGCTGACGGCCAGGCCGGCGCGCCGCAGGGCGCCGGCGCTGTGCAAGGCCAGGCGCTCGGCCTGGCCGGACTGGCTGGCGTAGGCCAGCAGCAGGGTGTCGCGCGCATCGCGCGACGTCGCCGCGGCGGGCGCGGCGCCGGCCAGCAGCGCCCGTTCGGCCAGCACGGCGCGCTTCTGGCGCCGGCGGCCCAGGTATAACATCCAGCCGGTGATGGCGAAGCCCGGCAGCGACAAGCCGCCCAGCATCATGGCTATGCGGCCCGGCAAGCCGAAATACGTGCCCATGTGAAGCGGGTAAATCACGGCCAGGAAATGCGCGCCGCTGCCCTGCTGGGCGTAGCGCTCGTCCTGCAGTACCTTGCCGCCGGCCTGCTGCAGCCACATGCGGTTGCGCGCCCGTTCATGCGGCGCATCGCTGCCCAGCCAGGTGACCTGCAGCGCCTGCGTAGCGCGTTCCGGCATGCGCAGGGTGGCCATGCTCCAGCCGCCGGCCTGCCGCTGGAAGGCGCTCCAGGCCGGTTCCAGGTCGACCGGGGCGGCGGATTTTCCGTCTTTTCCAGCCCTGGCGCGATCGCCGCCTTGGCCCATGTCTTTGCCCAGGTCTTTGCGCATCCCGCTGGCTTGGGCGCCGGCGCGGCCGCCGGCCCAGGCGTCGACATTGTCCCGCACCAGGTCGAAGGACCAGTAGATGCCGCTGGCGGCCGAGACCAGGTATACCAGCAGCATCCAGCTGCCCAGCACCGAATGCAGGCCCCACAGGAAGGAGCGGCCGCGCAGCCTGGGATCGAAGGTGAGCCAGCTGCGCCAGGCCAGCGGGCGGCGCGGCCAGCGCAGGTAAAGGCCGGACAAGGCCGTCAGCAGCAGGCAGCAGGCCAGCGTGCCGGCGACGCCGCGGCCGGTCTCGCGCGGCAGCAGCAGCCAGCGGTGCAGCGCCTCGACCCACTCGAAGGCGTCGCAGCCGCGCAGCGGCGGCTGCAGGGCGCCGGTGTAGGGATCGGCATACACGGTTTCGCCCTTGCGCTGGCCGGGCGGCGGCGCCAAGGCGACGCGCGCGGACAGACCGGCTTCGGCGAAGACGGTGATGTTGGCGACGTGGGCATCGGGACCGCGGGCCTGCAGCACGGCGGCGCCGATCTGCGCCGGCGTCAGCGCCGCGGCGGCGCGCACCGGCACGCTGCGCACGCCCGGGTTCAGCAAGTCCAGCCACTCTTCGCGGAAGCTCAGGATGGCGCCGCTCAGGCCGATCACCACCAGCACCGTGCCGGCCGTGATGCCGATGAACCAGTGCAGCTGGGACCAGATCCGCTTCAGAGGCGGCAGCCGCCGCGCAGGCGTCGCGGCGGGAGAGAGGGGAGGCAGGGGCGCCGCGGCGGCGCCTTGATCGTCGGGCATGTACGGGTCTGTCTTCACAGTCGGTTTGATGGTCGGTGCGCAACTGCGCGGTGGCGGCGCCATCCTACAATAAATGAGAATCATTCGCAACACATTTGGAATGATAATTATTCCTGTTAAGAGTGGAATACTTGCATCGCGCCTGGCCGGTTCCCGCATCGTCCAGGCGTTCATGAGAAAATGCCAGACTTTGCTGGACTACCCGCGCAATGATCGATGTGAAGGCCCTTGATGTCCGATCCCTCTATAAATAGTCCCTCCATCCAGCTGACCCAACTGGATGCGCGGCGTATCGCGTCGCATGCCGCGGCGGCCGACGCGGCGCGCTGGCTGCACCCGGTCCAGCAAGCCCTGTTGCACCGGCGCGGCTGGCTGAAGATGCTGGCGCCGCGGTCGCTGGGCGGCGCCGAACTGGCCTTGCCGGCGGCGGTCAGGCTGGAAGAAGCCATCGCCCGCGTGGACGGCAGCCTGGCCTGGATAGTGACGCTGTGCGCGGGGGCGGGCTGGTTTGCCGGTTTCCTGGCGCCGGCGCTGGCGCGCGAGATCGTCTCGACCCGGCGCCTGTGCCTGGCCGGCAGCGGCGCGCCGACCGGGTATGCCGATGCGGATGGCGATGGATGGCGTATCGGCGGCCGCTGGGACTATGCCAGCGGGGCGCCGATGGCCACGCATTTCACGCTGAACGCCGTGCTGCGGCAAAATGGCCAAGCCTTGACGGATGCGTCGGGCGCGCCGCGCATCCGCGCCTTTGTCGTGCCGGCGCGCCAGGTGCAGGTGCTACCGTCGTGGCGCAGCATCGGATTGCGCGCCACGGCCTCGCACAGCTACCGCATCGATGGGCAGTGGGTGGCCGGCGAGCACGGCTTCGACATCGACGCGGCCCATGGGACGGCGCAGGGGCCGCTATACCGTTTTCCTTTTTTCGGGCTTGCCTTCGTGACGCTGGCGGCGAATGTGGCGGGCATGGCCTGGCACTTCATGCAACTGGCCAGGCCGTTTATTGCGCGGCGCCGGCACCCGGTCAGGAATATGGCGCTGGCCGATACACCGGAGCTGGCGCAGCGGCTGGCTAGCCTGGAACAGGGTTTTGAAGCGGCGCGCACGCATTTCTACCGGCTGCTGGACGGCAGTTGGGAACAGGTGGCGGCGGGGCATGCGCTTGCTGCGCAAGCGTCGGCGGCGCTGCAGACGGCGTCGCTGGCCCTGGTGGCCGTGTCGCGCCAGGCCGTCGACGAGTTATACCCGTATTGCGGTCTGGGCGCTGCGCATGAGGAAAGCGAGATCAACCGTGTCTGGCGCGACCTGCATACGGCCACCCAGCACGCCTTGCTGCTGCCTTAAGAGCCCATTCCAGTAGGGAGGCGACGTATTACCTGCTGGAATGTGCTCTAAGGATTTGCAACTTCGTTACCAGCCGCCGTAGCCGCGGTTGCGGCGATCGCATTCGCGGCTGCGGTATTCCAGGTCGTACAGGTCGGTCGCCTGCGCCAGATAAGCTTCGTCGCGGCGCTGGCGGCGGCTTTCTTCGCTTTCGGTCAGGCGGGCGGCCAGGGAGGACAAGCCTGCCGCGAACCTGGCGGCTGCGGACTGGTTCCGTGCGGCGTTGGCGGCGGTTTGTGCCGGATCGGCGAGGTTCATGATCATGCTCCTGGGTAAGTGCGCTATGTTGCAGTGCAGTATAAGGAGCATTCAGTCATCAATCTAATTTCATGTTCG
>DASYLQ010000199.1:0-7782 GCA_036009485.1 Janthinobacterium sp. | reverse complement strand
CATCGAAGTCGGCGCCACCCCGGTGTTCGCCGATATCGACCCGGTCACCCGCAACATCGACCTCGACAAGGTGGAAGCGGCGATCACGCCGCGCACCCGCGCCATCATCCCGGTCCACCTGTCCGGCCTGCCGGTCGACATGGACCGCCTGTACGCGATCGCCGACAAGTACCGGCTGCGCGTGGTGGAGGACGCGGCCCAGGCCTTCGGCTCGACCTGGAAAGGGCGTCGCATCGGCTCGTTCGGCGACTTCGCCTCGTTCAGCTTCCAGGTCAACAAGAACCTGACCACCGGCGAAGGCGGCTGCCTGGTCATGAACACGCCCGAAGAAGCGCTCCTCGCCGAAAAATTCCGGCTGCAGGGCGTCACCCGCAGCGGCGTCGACGGCATCGACGTCGATCTCCTGGGCGGCAAATACAATATGTCGGACATCATGGCCGCCATCGGCCTCGGCCAGTTCGCCAACCTGGAGGCGGTCACGGCGCACCGGCGCGCGCTGGCGCGCCACTATTTCGCCCAATTCGGCGCCGATTTCGAGGCCCGCAGCGGAGCCCAGCTGCCGCTGGCCGATTTCGAGAACAGCAACTGGCACCTGTACCAGATCATCCTGCCCGACCGCGGCCCCGGCACGCGCGCCGATTTCATGGCGCAGATGGCGCAACTGAACGTCGGCACCGGCTACCACTACGCGCCCATCCACCTGTTCACGATGTACCGGGAGCGCGGCTTCGGCGAGGGCATGTTCCCGGTCTCCGAAAAGATCGGCCGCCTGACCGTGACCCTGCCGATGTTCCATGCGATGGGCACGGCCGACGTCGAGCGCGCCGTCGCCGCCGTCAAGTCCATCCTGATCAAATGACGGCGGTGCAGATGAAACCAGAATTGTCCGTCGTCATCCCGATCTACAACGAGCAGGCCGGCCTGGCCGCGCTGTTCGCCCGCCTCTACCCGGCGCTCGACGCCCTGCGGATCGCCTACGAAATCATCTTCATCAACGACGGCAGCCGCGACAACTCGGTGCAGATGCTGGCCGAGCAATACCGCCAGCGTTCCGACGTCACGCGCGTCGTGCTTTTCAACGGCAACTACGGCCAGCACATGGCGATCCTGGCCGGCTTCGAAGCGTCGCGCGGCGAGATCATGGTGACGCTCGACGCCGACCTGCAAAACCCGCCCGAGGAAATCGGCAACCTGGTGGCCAAGATACGCGAAGGCTACGACTACGTCGGCTCGATCCGCCGCAAGCGCCAGGATTCGGCCTGGCGCACGCTGGCCTCGAAGGCCATGAACCAGCTGCGCGAAAAAATCACCAACATCAAGATCACCGACCAGGGCAACATGCTGCGCGCCTACGGCCGCAACGTCATCGATCTGGTCAACCAGTGCGGCGAAGTGAACACCTTCGTGCCGGCGCTGGCCTACTGCTTCGCCCGCAAGCCGACCGAGATCATCGTTGAGCACGAAGAGCGCGCCGCCGGCGAATCCAAGTATTCGCTGTATGGCCTGATCCGCCTGAACTTCGACCTGGTCACCGGCTTTTCGCTGGTCCCGCTGCAAATGTTTTCGATGCTCGGCATGTTCCTCTCGGTGGCGTCGGGCCTGCTGGTGGTGTTCCTGCTGATCCGCCGCTTCCTCCTCGGCGCCGAGGCCGAAGGCGTGTTCACGCTGTTCGCCATCGCCTTCTTCTTCATGGGCGTGATCCTGTTCGGCATCGGCCTGCTGGGCGAATACGTCGGCCGCATCTTCCAGCAAGTGCGGGCGCGCCCGCGCTACGTGGTGCAGGCCATCCTGCAGCAGGGCGGCAGCCAGCCGGAACCGGCTTTTAACCCTGCGTCGGCCTCGGCGCCGGCCAAGGTCAGCATCGAAAAACGCACGGTGGGCCGCTGATGGGCGCCGCCCGCAAGAGCGCGGTCGTGTTCGGCTACCACAACGTCGGCGTGCGCTGCCTGAAAGTGCTGCTGGCCGGCGGCGTGGATATCAAGCTGGTGGTCACGCACCAAGACAACCCGGCCGAAAACGTCTGGTTCGAATCGGTGCTGTCGCTGTGCCGCGCCGAAGGCATCCCCTGCATCACGCCGGCCGCCGCGACAGCGCCGGAATTGCTGACGCGGGTGCGCCAGGCCGAGCCGGATTTCCTGTTCAGTTTTTATTACCGCCACATGCTGCCGGCCAGCCTGCTGGAAGTGGCGCCGGCATTGAATATGCACGGTTCGCTGCTGCCGCACTTCCGCGGCCGCGCGCCGGTCAACTGGGCCGTGCTGCACGGCGCCTCCGAGACCGGCGCCACCCTGCATGAAATGACGGTCAAGCCGGACGCCGGCGCCATCGTCGCCCAGACCGCGGTGCCCATCCTGCCCGACGATACCGCCTTCGAGGTGTTCGGCAAGGTCAGCGTGGCGGCCGAGCTGACCCTGTGGAAGGTGTTGCCATCCCTGCTGGACGGCAGCGCGCCGCGCCGGGCCAACGACTTGAGCCAGGGCGGCTATTTCGGCGGACGCAAGCCGGAGGATGGCCGCATCGACTGGTCGCAGCCGGCCCAGGCGGTGTACAACCTGCACCGCGCCGTGGCGCCGCCCTACCCCGGCGCCTTCACCGAGATCGGCGGCCGGACTTATGTGATCGAACGGGCCCGCCTGGCCAGGCCGGACGCGGCGCCGAAAGCGGCGAGTTTGCCACCCGGCTTGTCAGTAGTGGATAATTGCATCTTTGGCGTCTGCGGCGATGGCCGCATGCTGGCCATTTCCGCCCTGTCGGCAGGCGGCGCCGAGGTCAGCGCCGCCCAGTTGCAAGCAGCCCTGGCCGCCACAGCCAGCGGCGCCTAACGAATATACTTATCAAGAGAGCATCAAATGAAAAAAGTCCTCATCCTCGGCGTCAACGGCTTCATCGGCCACCACCTTTCCAAGCGCATCCTGGAAACGACCGATTGGCACGTCTACGGCATGGACATGAATACCGACCGCATCACCGATATCCTGGCCAATGAGGCTTACAAGTCGCGCATGCACTTTTTCGAGGGCGACATCACGATCAACAAGGAATGGGTCGAATACCACGTCAAGAAATGCGACGTGATCCTGCCGCTGGTGGCGATCGCCACGCCGTCGACCTATGTCAAGCAGCCGCTGCGCGTATTCGAACTGGACTTCGAAGCCAACCTGCCCATCGTCCGCTCCGCCGCCAAGTACGGCAAGCACTTGGTGTTCCCGTCCACGTCGGAAGTCTACGGCATGTGCCACGACGATGAATTCGACCCGGAAAACTCGGAACTGATCTGCGGCCCGATCAACAAGCCGCGCTGGATCTACTCGAACGCCAAGCAGTTGATGGACCGCGTCATCTGGGGCTACGGCATGGAAGGCTTGAACTTCACCTTGTTCCGTCCGTTTAACTGGATCGGCGCCGGCCTGGACTCGATCCACACGCCGAAGGAAGGCTCTTCGCGCGTGGTGACGCAGTTCTTCGGCCACATCGTCCGCGGCGAAAACATCTCGCTGGTCGACGGCGGCGCGCAAAAACGCGCGTTCACCTACATCGACGACGGCATCGACGCACTGATGCGCATCATCGACAACAAGGACGGCGCCGCCAGCGGCAAGATCTATAACATCGGCAACCCGGTCAACAATTACTCGATCCGCGAACTGGCCGGCATGATGCTGGAACTGGCCGCCGAATATCCGGAATACGCCGACGGCGCCAGGCAGGTCAACATCGTCGAAACGACCTCGGGCGCCTACTACGGCGCCGGCTACCAGGACGTGCAAAACCGCGTGCCGAAGATCACCAATACCTGCGAGGAACTGGGTTGGAAGCCGAGCACGACGATGGCCGATTCGCTGCGCAATATTTTCGACGCCTACCGCAGCCAGGTCGCCGAAGCCAAAGCCCTGATGGATTGAAGTTGACCGAAACAACAAGCAATCGCCAGCCGCTGCTGGTGTTGAAGATCGACGTGGACACCTATCGCGGCACGCGCCAGGGCGTGGCCAATCTCGTGCGCACCCTGGCCGCGCACCGGGCCGGCGCCACCTTCCTGTTTTCGCTGGGCCCGGACCATACCGGCTGGGCCCTGCGGCGCGCCTTCCGTCCCGGCTTTTTCAGCAAGGTGTCGCGCACTTCCGTGCTCGAGCACTACGGCCTCAAGACGCTGATGTACGGCACCCTGCTGCCGGCGCCGGACATCGGCCGCGACTGCGCCGCCGAGATGCGCGCGGTGGCGGCGGCCGGCTTCGAATGCGGCATCCACACCTGGGACCACGTGCTGTGGCAAGACAATGTCGCCAGCCGCGACGCCGCCTGGACCACGACGATGATGCGCAAGGCCGCGTCCCGCTACACCCAGATATTCGGCAGCGCGCCGCTGACCCATGGCGCCGCCGGCTGGCAAATGAACCGCCACGCCTTCGGCGAACACGACCATGCCGGCTACCGCTATGCGTCCGACGGCCGCGCCATGCTGAAGGAAAACGGCGCCCTGGCCAGCGACAGCAGCGGCCCGCACCGCCTGGCCGACGGCGAGCGGGTGCTGTCCTGCATCCAGTTGCCGACCACCTTGCCGACCCTGGATGAATTGCTGGGCCGGGAAATCGACGGCAAGCTGGTGACGCTGCACAATATCGCCGCCTTCCTGCTGCAACTGACCGCAGGCGCGGTCCGCGACCACGTATATACCTTGCATGCGGAGCTTGAAGGACAAAAACTCGCCCCCATATTCGAGCATCTGTTGACAGGCTGGAAAGCGCAAGGTTACCGGCTGGCGTCGATGGCCGACTATTTTGACAAGATAAAAGACACTGCCCTGCCCGTTTGCCCGATTACCTGGGGAGAATTGCCAGGACGCTCGGGCCAGTTGATGGTGCAGGGCGAAGCAGCAGCCGATGGAAAGCCCTGCTGACGCTGGCCGCCGTATCAATCCGATATTTCAATCAGGAGAATACCTGTGGCTGATAGCCAACCCTTAGCACCCGTCGCCGATTTTTCCGCGCCCATGACCAGCGGCCACACTTTCCAGCTGTCCGGACGGCCGGCGGCCTATACGATCCTGTTTTTTTATCCGAAAGACAATACGCCTGGTTGCACCACTGAAAACATAGCTTTCCGCGACCTGTATCCGCAATTCCAGCAAGCCGGCGCCGACATCTACGGCATCAGCCGCGATTCGCTGCGCTCGCACGAAGGCTTCAAGGCCAAGCTGGGCCTGCCTTTCGAACTGATCTCGGATACCGACGAAGCCGTCTGCCTGCAATTCAATGTCATGAAGATGAAGCAGATGTATGGCAAGACGGTGCGCGGCGTCGAGCGCAGCACGTTTGTGATTGACGCTGAGGGCAAATTGGTGAAAGAATGGAGAGGCGTGAAAGTCGCAGGTCACGTCGATGAAGTGCTGGAATTTGTGGCGCGTCAGTGATACGCGTTGCCGACTCCGGAAAAAGTTGATCAACCCGTAGTAAAACATCGTGCGAATCAGCCTATTTTGAGTCAAGCAAGAGCCCTCCGTTCTCCCTCCACCAAGCGGCCTGACGGCCCCTTTTCGGTCTTTTCACCGGGCTCCACCGGCGCCCTCAGGCAGTTTTGTAACTTCTTTATTTCCAGCATCCACCCCATGCTAGCTCCCGTAGGGTTGCCCGTGGGCGGACCATTCCAGAAATTTTTTGATTGAGATCCTGATGCCACTGCCAAAATTACCATCGAAACCTGCCACTTTATTGCTGGCAAAAGATTATCCGACGGCCGAGCGCACCCGGCCGGCCGCTGTCGCCGCCGTGGCCGCCCCCGAAGCGGCGCCGGCGCCGAAAAAGGCGGTCGCCGTGAAAGCGGCCGCGCCAGTCAAGGCAGCCGCCGCCAAGCCGGCGGCCAAGGCCAAGCAAGTGCCGGCCCTGGTGGTCGCCAAGCCGGCCAAGGCCGCGCCCGCCCCTGCCGTCGCCGCGCTTGCCACTCCTGCGGCCGCTCTTGCCACCCCTGCCGCCGCCAAGGCCAAGGCGCCCGCCGCCCGCGGCAAGGTCACCTCCATCGTCCCGGCCGAAAAGCCGCATCCGGCCAAGCACAAGGCG
Organism: Janthinobacterium sp.; assembly: GCA_036009485.1. GTDB lineage: Bacteria > Pseudomonadota > Gammaproteobacteria > Burkholderiales > Burkholderiaceae_D > Janthinobacterium. Next base: position 1,729 of record DASYLQ010000199.1, on the reverse strand, counting down.
GGCGAAGTGTCGCTGAAGTCCTCGACCAGCCGCGCCGCCGACCAGGCCGGCGTCGCCAAGCTGTTCGTGCTCGATACGAATGTCTTGATGCACGACCCTTCATCGCTGTTCCGTTTCGAGGAGCACGACGTCTACCTGCCGATGATGACGCTGGAAGAGCTGGACAACCACAAGAAGGGCATGACCGAGGTGGCGCGCAACGCCCGCCAGGTGTCGCGCACGCTGGATGCCTTGGTCGGCAACACCGAGGACGACGCCATCGAAAGCGGCATCCCGCTGTCGAAACTGGGCAACAAGGACGCCAAGGGCCGGCTGTTCTTCCAGACCCGCCTGCAAAACGCCGACTTGCCGACCGGTTTGCCAGCCGGTAAGGCCGACAACCAGATCCTCGCCGTGGTCCGTTCGCTGGAAGCGGAACAGCCGCACCGCCCTGTCGTGCTGGTGTCGAAAGACATCAATATGCGCATCAAGGCGCGCGCGCTGGGCTTGCCGGCCGAGGATTATTTCAACGACCATGTACTGGAAGATACCGACCTGCTGTATTCCGGCATCGTGCAATTGCCCGACGATTTCTGGAACAAGCACGGCAAGGACATGGAATCGTGGCAAGAAAACAAGAACGGCACGAGTTCGACCTTCTACCGCGTCACCGGCCCCTTCGTGCCGTCGATGCTGGTGAACCAGTTTATTTACCTGGAACCGAAAAACGGCGAAGCCTCGTTCTATGGCCAGGTCAAGCAAATCAATGGCAAGACCGCGGTATTGCAAACCTTGCGCGACTTTAGCCACAGCAAGAACAATGTCTGGGGTGTGACGGCGCGCAACCGCGAGCAAAACTTCGCGCTGAACCTGCTGATGAATCCGGAATGCGACTTCGTCACCCTGCTCGGCCAGGCCGGCACCGGCAAGACCTTGCTGGCGCTCGCCGCCGGCCTGGCGCAAGTGCTGGAAACCAAGCTCTACAACGAAATCATCGTCACCCGCGTCACGGTGCCGGTCGGCGAAGACATCGGTTTCCTGCCGGGCACGGAAGAAGAAAAGATGTCGCCATGGATGGGCGCCTTCGACGACAACCTGGAAGTGTTGAACAAGTCCGATTCCGACGGCGGCGAATGGGGCCGGGCGGCGACGCAAGACCTGATCCGCTCGCGCATCAAGATCAAGTCGCTCAACTTCATGCGCGGCCGCACTTTCGTCAACAAGTTCCTGATCATCGACGAAGCGCAAAACCTGACGCCGAAACAGGTCAAGACCCTGGTCACGCGCGCCGGTCCCGGCACCAAGATCCTTTGCCTGGGCAATATCGCGCAGATCGACACGCCTTACCTGACCGAAGGCTCGAGCGGCCTGACCTATGTGGTCGACCGCTTCAAGGGCTGGTCGCACAGCGGCCACGTGACCCTGGCGCGCGGCGAACGTTCGCGCCTGGCCGACCACGCCAGCGAAGTGCTGTAATGGCCGGATAAGCCCCCAGGCTGCCGCCTGCGCAGGCAAAAGCCCCGCCCGCATTCGCTTGCGGCGGGGCTTTTTTACGTCTGGGCGATGCGCTGAACGCCCTTGAGTTTCCACACATGAATAATAAAGAGGGCGATCTTTCGTAAACGCCCCAGCCGTACCACCTCGCCAACGTGTTCAGGATTCTGTAGAGTTTGGGGATGGCAGCAAGGAATCGAGCTGACTGTTCGGACAGGTGGGCCGTTTTTCCAAAGTTTCGGTCAGCCAGCGCACG
>DASYLQ010000198.1:0-4051 GCA_036009485.1 Janthinobacterium sp. | reverse complement strand
GCCGTCGGCGGAAAATTTCGGGTGGCGGTAGCTGTGCTGATCCCGGGTCAGTTGCCGCGGTTCGCCGCCGGCCAGGGCCACCGAATACAGTTGCTCCGGGTGCGAGGCGCGCGCCGATTCCTCGCGGTTATTGGCGGCGCTGAACAGCACGCTCTGGCTATCCGGCGCCCAGACCGCGTCCAGCACTTGGCCATCGTCCGATTCGCCGCCGCCGAAGCCGGGCAGTGCCGCCAGCTTGCTGCCCGCCAGCAAATTGCGCGCCGGCGCGTCCGGTTTTGCTTCCATCACGAACAGGCGCACCTGCTTATCGTCCAGCCATTTGTCGAAATAGCGCACCGGGAATTGTTCGTACACGCGGGCATTGAATTTGCGGTCCTTGCGTTCCTTGGCCGACTTCTTGACGTCTTCTTCGCTGCTATTGCCGGGGAAGATTTCGCTGATGAACAGCAATTGCTTGCCATCCGGGCTCCATTGCGGCTGGCGCGCGCCCAGGGTCAGCGAGGTCAGGCGCTGGGCGTCGCCGCCGCCGGCGATATCGAGCAGGTATAACTGGCCGCTGTCGTCGCCCTCGCGTTTGCTGCTGAAGACCAGCTTGCGGCTGTCGGGCGACCAGTTGACGCCGCTTTCGCCGCCTTTGCTGAAGGTCAGGCGGCGCGGCGGCGTGTCGTCGGTCAGCGACTTGATCCACAGGTCGGACCACTGGTCCCCGCTGTCGTAGGCGCTGTCGACCACCGAAAATACCGCCCATTTTCCATCCGGGCTGGGCATGGGCGCGCCCAGCCGTTTCATCAGCCACACGTCTGCGTGGGTAATCGTATGGGGTGCGGCATTTTCCGCGGCGGCCTGGGCCGGGGCGAAGGCGATGCTGGCGGCGAGGAGGGTCAGGGCGGCGTAGGGATGGCGGCTAAGGTGCATGGCAAGGGCTCTCGGTCTGGGTTTATCGGGTTTTCAGCTTGCGCTGGGCTTCCTGGTATTGCTGGAATGCTTCGATATGCGCTTCGCGCCGCAGGATTTTCGAGTGCGGGTCCAGCGTGTAGGTGGCGCCGGCCGGCAAAGCGAGCTGGCCGCGGCCGTCCGTCATCGGCACGCTGACGATGTGATTGCCGACGCGCACTTCCACCGGCATCGGAAACGCTTTATTCCCCTCGGTTTTCCATGACAGCAGCAATTGCTCGCCCTGGCGCTGCGCCTGCAAGTCCGGCAGCGCGGCCTGGTACAGATAGACGTCGAAGAACCAGTTCATGTCCTTGCCCGTCGTCTGGTTGACGAAGCCTATGTATTCCCGGGTACTGCCGTAACGCGGCTGGAAATTGCCGGGCCGCGGCGTCTCGGTGCCATACACCAGCAGTTTCACCGAGCGGAAGAAGGCATCGTCGCCGATCAAGCCGCGCAGGGTATGCAGGATCAGCGCGCCCTTGCTGTAGATATCGCCGCCGGGACCGCCGCGCCTGGTTTCATAGACGTCTTCCTCGCGTTTCGGCAAACCCGACACGACAGGGGATGTATTCGTGATGCCGGCGCGCATTTTCATGAGGCTGGCGAAATACTCTTGCTCGCCGCGCAGGTATTCCATGTATAGCGGCTGCATATAGCTGGCGAACCCTTCGTGCAACCACATATCGTCCCAGTTGGCATTGGTCATCTGGTTGCCGAACCATTCATGCGACAGCTCGTGCTGCAGCAAGTCGTCGTAGCCGTAGGCGGTCTTGGCGTACTTGTTGCCGTAGGCATTGATGGTCTGGTGCTCCATGCCCTTGTACGGCGTTTCGACGACGCCCATCTTTTCATCGGCAAAGGGATAGGGGCCGATCACGCTTTCGAGGAAGTCCAGCATCGGCTTGAATTCCTTGAACAGCACGCGCGCCTGCGCCTCGTTGCCGCGCACATACCAGAAGCGTAGCGGGATGGTATTGCCGTAGCGGCTGGCGTAATCGTCAGCCAACACTTCATATGGCCCGATATTGAGTGCGATGCCATAGGTGCTGGGATTTTTCGTGCGCCAGTGATACGTGCGCCAGCCCTTGGCCTCGTCCATGCCCATGGCTACGCCATTGCCGGCCGAAACCAGCGGCGCCGGAATCGTGATGTGCTGGTCGACCAGCAGCGGCTTGCCCATCGGATGGTCGATGCAGGGCCAAAACAGGTCGCAGCCCTCGCCTTCGACGGCGGTGGCGATCCAGGGCTGGCCGGCTGCGCCCGCGCCTGCTCCATTGCTGGCGCCACCGCCGGTGGCGCCGCTGGTGCCACTTGTATGGCTCCAGACGAAGCCGCCGTCCCAGGGCGCATTACGCGCCACGTGCGGCACGCCGTGGTAGACCACGCGCACGGTGCTGCGCGCGCCGGCGGCCAGCATCTGCGGCAGGGTAATGCTCAGGCGGCCCTGCGGATTGCTGTAGGCGGCCGGCGGCAGCGGCGCGCCATCCAGCGAGATCGAATCGATCGCCAGGTTGCGGTCGAGATCGAGGACGATGCGCGCAATCGCCGCTTGCGCCAGGAAGGTCAGCGCGGCGTCGCCGCGGATGCTGCGCGCGGCCGGATCGATGCGCAGTTTCAGGTCGGCATGTTCAAACACGACGGCGATTTGTTCGGGCGCCCGTTCGGCGCCGGAGTTGACGGTGTAATCGGTGAGCGGGGCTTGCTCGGTGGCGCAGGCTGACAAGGCCAGGCAAGCACCCAGCAATAACATTTTTTTCATCCAGACTCTCGTGGCGTGCGCGGTATGGGGGGCTGACGGAATGTAGCATAAAGTTTCCGTATTGAATGAAAAATGATGCTGAGATAGCAAGGCCAGCCTATTTTGCCACCGGTTCGCGCCTGCGGATTTTCCTGACCATGCCGGCGCGGTCGAACAGGATCACGAATTCGCCATAGGATTCATCCGCCTTGCCGGATGCCAGGCGCAGCATGCCGCCGGCGGGGTAGTTGTACATCCATACCTCGTAACCGCTGTCGAACGCCACCCTGGCGGTCGGCCCGAGCGCGGCCAGCACCTGCGCCTTGCTGCTCCGGCCGATGACGACGGCCTGTTCCAGCCGGTTTGGCGCGACCTGGGCGCCCTCCGTCTGCGTGGCGGCGCAGGCGCTCAGCAAGCCCAGGCAGCACAAGCCCCTGCATCCTGTCGTCAGCAGCTGTCTCATTTCGCCTCCGCTGGCGCGGCGGCCGCGGGATCGTCGTCCATATACTCGAATTCCAGCAGCGTGTCGTCGGGCCAGCTCTTGTCCCACAGCGGAGCGTAATAACTGCGGTCGAGCAACACCTGGCAATCGCAGTAAGCCAGCGAGGAAGGCGTCTGGCGGCCGCCGGCGTACAGCATGCGGAAGGGCAGGGCTTCGCGCCGGGCGCCGGCATGCAGGGTGACGCCAAACAGCGGGCGCTCGGCGAAAAACAGGTAGTCGCCATCGGCCGCCGAACAGACGCTGTCGCTGTGGTGCAGCAAACCGGTGATCCAGCCGATCAGCGCCGGATCGTTCGAGATCAGGCCCGAATCCATGCCGGCCAGGCATTCCAGGCGCAGGTCGCCGAGACGCCGTACGCCCGGCGGCAAGCCCGGCGTCCGCACCCAGACGCGCCAGGTCATGCTGCTGGACTTGCGGTTCGCCACCAGGGCGGCATCCTCGCGCCAGAGTTGGGCGTTGCGCGGCAGCGTGAAACTGTTGTCGGCCGCCAGCGGCACCGGCAGCGACATCGTGTCGCCGACGATTTTCATCGCGATGCCTTGCATGTCGATGGTTTTCGAGCGCGGCAGCAGGCGAAAGCGCAGCAGCGCATCCGGCGCCAGCGCACGCTCTTTTTCAAAGCGGTCCATGCCGGCTATCATCCTGCGGTAAGACTTGTCGACCGGATCGCGGGTATCCCGCACCGTGACCACGGCGGGAGCGGGGGAGGGCGCGGCGGCTGGCGGCGGTTGCGCCGTCTGCGCGGCGGCACAGGACGAGATCAGCGCCAGGCCGGCCAGAAAAAGACCTAAGAAGGCGCCAGGGCGTTCGCAGACTGTCATCGTGGGCATCCCGGCGGCGCCGGACGGCGCGAAAACGGTATCGCACAATGATAC
>DASYLQ010000197.1:0-2549 GCA_036009485.1 Janthinobacterium sp. | reverse complement strand
AAGCCGTTCGACCCGTGGGTGCTGCGGGCCAAGGTCGCCATCTTCGTCGAGCTGACCAAGAAAAACCTGCAACTGCAAATGAAGACGGAACAGCTGGCGCGGCTGAACCAGGACTTGCGCGCCCAGCGCCTGCGTGACCTGGAACGCATCAACCGCGACCTTGAGCTGGAGGTGGCCGAGCGCAAGCTGGCCGAGCAGCGCGCCCACGAGCTGTCGATCCGCGACGCCCTGACCGGGCTGGTGAACCGGCGCGCGCTGATCCAGCAACTCGAGCACGCCGTCGCCTACGCCGACCGCCACCATACCGAATTCGCGCTGCTGTTTCTCGACCTCGACAAGTTCAAGGCCATCAACGACAGCCTGGGCCACGACGTCGGCGACGAATTGCTGCGCCAGGTCGCGGCGCGCCTGTCGGCCTCGGTGCGCGTCTCGGACGTCGTGGCGCGGCTGGGCGGCGACGAATTCGTCGTCCTGGTCGAAGGCAAGGCGGCGGCCGCCGACGCCGCCCGCGTCGCCCGCAAGATCAGCCAGGCGCACGGGCGTCCCTTCGAGATCGGCCGCCACCGCGTACGCACCTCGACCAGCATCGGCATCGGCCTGTACCCGCAGGACGGCAATTCGGCCCAGGCGCTGATGAAAAACGCCGACCTGGCGATGTACCACGCCAAGCTGGAAAAGCGCGGCAGCATGAAGTTCTTCCACGAAGAGTTGAACGTGCAGGAAAAAGAGCGCGAACTGTGGCGCCAGGAACTCCGCGACGCCCTCGACAACGGCCAGTTCGAGCTGTATTACCAGCCCCGCGTCACCCTGTCCGGCGCCGCCGCGGGCCAGGTCGCCGCGGTCGAAGCCATGCTGTACTGGCACCATCCGCGCCAGGGCTTGATCGAAGCGTCCCGCTTCCTGTCGGCGGTGCCGGACCGCGCCCTGCTCGACCAGATCGACGACTGGAGCATCGCCGCGGCCTGCGCCCAGGCGGCGGCCTGGCGCGACGCGCTGCTGCCCGGCCCGCGCCCGGCCATCGCCGTCAACCTGGCGGCGATGACGCTGCCGGCCGAGCTGCCGCAAAAGATCGCCGCCCTGCTGCGCCGCCACAAGCTGGGCCAGCACAGCATCGAGCTGGAACTGCCCGAAGCGCTGCTGTGCCAGCCGCTCGACAGCATCGAACCGGTCCTGCGCCGGCTCAGCGCCGCCGGCGTGGCGGTCAGCGTCGACGACTTCGGCAGCGCCGGCGCCTCCCTGTCCGCGTGCAAGGCGCTGGCGCTGGCCGCGCTGAAGATGGACCGCTCCTTCGTGCGCGCCATCGGCAACGAAAGCGGCGGCGCCGACATGGCTGGCGCCATCATTCTGCTGGCGCGGGCGCTGTCGCTGAAAACGGTGGCGCTGGGCGTGCACAGCGCGGCCCAGCTGGAAGTGCTGGGCGCGCTCGGCTGCGACGAGTACCAGGGCGAGGTGTTTTGCCCGCCGCTGCCGGCGGCGGAGCTGATCGGGAAACTGCAGGAAAAGACGCTGAGAGACAGGCGTCCTGGCAGCCAGCAGGGGCCGGGAAACCAGGAGGAAGCGGCGGCATGAACATGCCGCCGCCTCATAAAAATTAACCAATAAATAAAGTGAGGACCAGTCTGATGAGCAACATGACGGAATTCGTCGACGAACTCGACATCAAGCTCTTGCTGTCGACGCTGATGGCGCTGAAAAAAGGCGATTTCACGGCGCGCATGCCGTCGGACTGGACCGGCATGTCGGGCAAGATCGCCGACACACTCAATGAAATCATCGAGACCAAGGAAAAAATGGTCAGGGCGGTCACCGACGTCAGCCGCGTGGTTGGACGCGAAGGCCGGCTGACGCAGCGCGCCTCGGTGCCGAACGTGGTCGGCGGCTGGGCCACCATCATCAGTTCCGTCAATACCCTGATCGACGACCTGGTGCGCCCGACCACCGAAATGGCGCGCGTCATCGGCGCCGTGGCGAAGGGCGACCTGTCGCAAACCATGGCGCTGGAAGTGGACGGCCATCCGCTCAAGGGCCAGTACCTGCGCGCGGCGACCACCGCCAACACCATGGTCGAACAACTGTCCTCGTTTTCGTCGGAAGTGACGCGCGTGGCGCGCGAAGTCGGCACCGAGGGCAAACTTGGCGGCCAGGCCCAAGTGAAGGGCGTGGCCGGCACCTGGAAAGACTTGACCGACTCGGTCAACTCGATGGCCGGCAACCTGACTTCGCAGGTCAGGAACATCGCCGAGGTGACCACCGCGGTGGCCAACGGCGACCTGTCGAAAAAAATCACGGTCGACGTGCGCGGAGAGATTCTCGAGCTGAAGAACACCATCAACACGATGGTCGATCAGCTGAACGCCTTCGCGTCGGAAGTCACGCGCGTCGCGCGCGAGGTCGGCACCGAAGGAAAGCTCGGTGGCCAGGCCGGCGTGCCCGGTGTGGCCGGCACCTGGAAGGACTTGACCGACAACGTCAATTTCATGGCCTCCAACCTTACCGGGCAGGTGCGCAACATTGCGGAAGTGACCAAGGCCGTGGCTTATGGCGACCTC
>DASYLQ010000196.1:0-4710 GCA_036009485.1 Janthinobacterium sp. | reverse complement strand
TCTGCTGCAGCGCACGGCGGTCGGCCTGCACCACGGCCGCTGTGTCTGCCACATCGAAGCGCAGCGACAGCCCTTTCTTGCGCGCCTCCGGCTTGAAGATCAGCAACAACTCCTCGATCAGCGGCTGGCATAGCACGGGCTCGAGATGCAATTCCACCTTGCCCGACTCGATCTTGGTCAGGTCGAGCAAGTCATTAATCAGCGACAGCAGGTGGCGCGCGCTGGCCTGTATCGTTTGCAACTGGTGGCCCTGGTCGGCGTTCAGCGGCCCCGGCAACTTCATCAGCAAGGTACCGGTAAAGCCGATGATCGCATTTAGCGGCGTGCGCAATTCGTGCGACATGCCGGCCAGGAAGCGGTCCTTGGCCCGGTTTGCGGCTTCCAGTTCGATATTTTTTTCGTGCAAGACCCGTTCGATGCGCCGGCGTTCGCTGGTGTCGCGGATCGCACTCATGATCAAGGTGCCTTCTTCGGTATCGATCGGACTCAGGCTGATCTCGACCGGAAACTCTTCCTGGTTCTTGCGCAAGCCGTACAGTTCGCGCCCGGCCCCCATCGAACGCGGCTGCGGGCACGCAAAATAATGCGTGCGATGGTGCACATGCGCACCGCGGAAGCGCAGCGGCAGCAGCGATTCCAGCAAGAGCCCGCGCATTTCGCCGCGGCCATAGCGGAACAGCGTCTCCGCATGGCCGTTCGCCAGCACGATGCGGCCGGCGGCGTTGGCCATGACGATGGCGTCCGGAGTCAATTCCAGCAAGTCGCCGAAGCGCGCCTCGACCAGCTTGGCGTCGCGCAGCACCTTCAGGTGCGTGACGTCTTTTTTACTCCATAAAATGTAGTCGGTGCCGCCGTCTTCCCTGCGGATGGCCTTGCTGGAACTGTCGATGTAGACCAGGGCGCCATCCTTGGCGCGGCGCATCGACTCATAACTGGCGAAACCCGTTTCCAGGGTCTGGCGGATCAAGCAGCGCTCGGCCTCGACATGTCCTTCCGGCACGATCAGCTCGATCAAGGTGCGCCCGGCCGCCTCTTCCGGGCTATAGCCGAACACTTGCTGCGCCCCGGGAGTCCAGCACACCACCCCTCCCTGCGGCGTCGTTACGATCACCGCGTCTGGCGTTTCATTCAATATCAGCGAGCCGAAGTCGGTAACCATCGTCGAGCCTTGTGCATGGCCGCGAGGCCGGGAATCCCACCAAAACTAAGCAGCGCGCGGATACGGTTGCGGTCCGCGCCAGGCTTTGTCCAGGACGCCGCGATGTATTGCGCCGCACCTTTATCTATTGCTCGGTCTCAATATAGTCTACCGACAGAAAGCGGCGCTGTCCATCGCGCACCACTTAAAACACCGACAACAAGAGTGTAAAAACAGACACTTTTGCGGGCTCATCCTCTTTGGCGCGGCTTGCCGGAATCAGCGTTTGCAGCTTCCGAGGCCAGCGCGATTTCTTCCATCACGCAAGCGAGGATGCGCGCCGAACGGCCCAGCGCGACGTGGCCGACGGCGCCGAATTCCAGGTTTTTCGCGCCCGGGAAATACGCCGAGGTTTGCGGCGCGACGATATTGTCGTGATGCGAAAAAATCGACGTGAACAAGGCGCGCTGGGCCGCGTTTTCCATGTCTGCCAGGGAATCCAGCCAGGCGCTGGCGGCGGCGCCGGCGTCCCTGCCGCTGCGCCGCATCTGCACTGTGTTACTGCCGATGCCGAAGCCGGCCAGGCCGGTGCCGTGATGCGGCGTGCCCAGGGTGATCACGCGGGCGATGCGGGCGGCGCCGTGCTGGCGCAGATAGGCCCGTGCCACCAGGCCGCCCATGCTGTGGGCGACGATGATCGCCTGTGCGGCGGCGCCGTGGCCGCACAGCAGCTCGAGCGCCTGCCCCACCTGTCCCGCATAATCGTCGATGGGCGCGGTGATGGGTTCCAGATCGATAGCCAGGTGGCTGATGCCGGCCTGCGCCAGCAAGCGGCGCAACGGCGCCCAATAGCCGCCGTTGCAGCCGTAGCCGTGGATCAGCAGGACAGGCAAGGTGCGCGCGCGGACACTATCCGGGTCGCCATGCGGGTCGCTATCCGGGGCGCCATGCGGGTCGCGATGCGGGGCGCTATGCGGGGCGCTATCCCGCTGCAGTGCCGGCCGCGGCGCCAGGTACAGGCGCGGAGCCGGCCAAGCCATGGTCCAGGATGAGCTGATCAGTGTCGCCGCCAGCTCTTCGGCGTACAGGCGGCAGCGCTGCCACGCGCTGAGCCGGAAGCGGTCCGGCGTGGCGCTGCGGTAGTACCAGCTCAGCGTGAAATTGTTCACCGTGATCAGCGCCCGCGCCAGCAGCAGGATCAGCAGTGCCACGAGCAGCGCGACGTCGAGCTGGCGGATATGCCAGACGGCGGCGGCGACGTACCACAGTCCCAGCACGGCCAGCAATTGCAGGGCCAGCAGCAGTTTCAGCACGCGCGCGACCATATACCGCTCTCAGTTCGCCTGCGCCTGCATGCGCGGCGCCGGCCGGCCCGTCAGCTGCAGGGCCAGTATGCTGGTCAGGCGCGCGGCGATGGCGTAGACCGATAATTGCGGATTGGCGCCGACCGAGGTCGGGAATAGCGAGCCGTCATGCATCGACACATTGGCCAGGCCGCGGTAGCGTCCGTCCGGCGCCGCCACGCCGAGGCGCTCGTCGCCGGCCATGGCGCAGCCGCCCATCACGTGCGCCGACACCACCCGCGTCTGCAATATCTTCATCGGCAAGGCGCGGATGCCTTTTTGCGCCTCGCTCCATGAGGCATAGCCGCGCGCCATTTCGTGCACCGGATACACGCTGGCGGCACCGGCGGCGAACTGGATCTCGGCCATCGCCAACAGGGCGCGGCGGACGCCGTCCCAAAGATAGGCCGTGAGCGGATAGTCGAGCACGGGCGCGCCGTCATCGGCCAGGGCCACGCTGCCGCCCGACGCCTCGGCGTGGAAACCGTCGCGCAGCAGCGCCAGCATGGCCTGGATGTGCGGAAATTGCTGCATCAAACGCGCGTGTTCGTCGCCGAAGCCGGCCATTGTCGTCGCCAGCAGCAGCGGATGCACGGGCGCCGTTTCCAGCTTGTAGCCGATGGGGCCGTCGATCGCCTGGGTCTGCATGTAATGGTCGGAATACACCGATTGCGGCGCGCCGGCCCAAGCCTCGACGCGCTGGCCGAACAAGCCGGCCGAAATCACGGTCGGGTGCAGGAAGGTGCGCTTGCCGAGCAAGCCATGGGGATCCTGCGCCATCGAGCGCAACAGCAGGGCCGGCGAATTGATGGCGCCGCCGGCCCGATGGCTGCCGCAGCGCGCGGTAGGCGCCGCCTGCAGCCAGCGCCAGCGCGACTCTCGCCCCGGTCTTCAGCAAGGATCTGCGGGTAAGCTGCATGTCTCGATTCCGCCTTATGTTTGGGCTAGTGTAGCCCAAACATCGGTGGCGCCGTCAAACCATCAAATCACGGCGCCCTGGTTTTCGCCAGAATCTGGCGGGCAATGCCGCGCAGGATATTCACCTCTTCCGTTTCCAGCTGGGTGCGCGAAAACAGGCGCTTCAGGCGCGGCATCAGCTTCTTCGGGTTGCCGGCGTCGAGAAAATCGATGGCGATCAGCGCCCGCTCCAGGTGCTCGTACATGCCTTCGATCTGCGCCAGGCCGGCCGCCTCGCCATGAAAACCGATTTCCGTGTCCGCCCGGCTGTCGCCCAGCGCCGCCACCCGGCATTCATAGGCCAGCACCTGGGCTGCCTGCGACAGGTTGAGCGAAGAATATTCCGGATTGGCCGGGATATTGATCAGCACATTGCATTTCTCCACCACTTGATTCGGCAAGCCGAAGCGCTCGTTGCCGAAGATAAGAGCGGCGTTCAGTCCCGCGTCGGCGTTGAGTTGTCCGGCCAGCGCGCGCGGCGCCAGCACCGGCGGCGAAAACTCGCGCAGACGGGCCGATACGGCGGCGGCGAAATTGCAGCCGTCCAGCGCTTCGGCCATCGAACCGACGATGCGCGCGCCGGCCAGGATATCCTGGGCGCCGCTGGCGAAGGCCACCGCCTCTTCCTGCCGCAGGGCGTCGGCGAAACGCGGATTGACCAGCACCAGCTCGGAAAACCCCATGGTTTTCATGGCGCGCGCGACGGCGCCGATATTGCCGGGACGGCTAGTCTCGACCAGAATAAATCGCAGCCGTTTGAAGAGAGACGTGTTGATTTCGGACAGGATCATTTAAAATAGCGCTATTGCGCAGTATCGATACAGGTGTGTGACGGCGGGCGGCAGGGAAATAAGCCCTGCTCCAGGCCGGAATTTTAACCAGTTCGGCACTGCTCCGCTCTTTAATTCATTCTTGTACTCTATTGCGCTTCGGGCCATGCGGCTCCGTTGGGCGGTAGCGTTCTTTTAACGGAAGCTCACATGCACCCAATGCTCAATACGGCGATCAAGGCCGCCCGCCGCGGCGCCGCCGTCATCAATCGCGCCTCTTTCGATCTCGATCGTGTCACCGTGACCGAAAAACAACATAACGATTTCGTCACCGACGTCGACCAAGCCGCAGAACAAGCCATCATCGAAGTGCTCTCCAAGGCTTACCCGGATCACGCCATCCTGGCCGAGGAATCCGGAGCTTCCGCGAATACCCACGACGAGAATGAATACCAGTGGATCATCGATCCGCTCGACGGCACCACCAACTTCATCCACGGCT
>DASYLQ010000195.1:0-3284 GCA_036009485.1 Janthinobacterium sp. | reverse complement strand
CTGGCGGCCAAGGCGGTCCGCGCCGGGGCGAATCTGCTCGACCATCTGCACGCCGCCGCCGCGGCCGGCGCCGCCCTCACGCGGAGCAGGATCGTCGCGCCCGGCTGGCCGACGCGCTCGCCGCCCCCGTGTTGACCCCGTAGGCGCTAGCCGCGCAACTCGGCGCTCACCTGCGAACAAGTCCTTCCTATCAAAAATCACTGAAAATCAAGATTGAATTTTGCATATCTGCTTCCACTTAACCGACAAGTCCTGGGAACAGGGCAAGGGAGGCAACAATGGCTTCATCAAGCTATTCTTATGCTTGCCTGTCGTCAGTCGCCGAGCGCCGAGATCTCAGGTACGCCACCGCTGAAGTCACCCGCCGAAACATGATGGTGGTGACAGCGCTTGGCTTGCTGTCAAGCGGCACGAGGGCGGCCTTCGCCAACCAAAAGGGGAAACTTGTCTGGGCTTCCTACATATCCTTGGCGCCGACCTGGTTCAATCCCGCGGAATCGGGAGGAATCATCACCCCCTTCATGATGCTCTACGCCATGCATGATGGGTTGCTAAAGCCAATGCCAGGCAATCCCATGATGCCATGCCTGGCTGAGTTCCGCGCCGTATCCGCTGACGGTCTCAACCATGAATTCACGTTGCGCGCTGAAGCGGCATTCCATAACAACGAGCAAGTAACGGCGGAGGACGTGAAATTCTCCTTCGAACGTTATCGCGGCAATGCTGCGCGCTTCATCAAGGACAAGGTTGCAGCCGTGGAAACGCCCGATCCGCGGCACGTAATCTTCCGCCTGCACAATCCCTGGCCGGACTTTTTGACCTATTACTCAGGCGTCACCGGCGCGGGATGGATCGTGCCCAAGGCCTATGTGGAAAGCGTCGGCGACGACGGCTTCAAGAAGCGGCCGATCGGCGCGGGACCATACAAATTCAACTCCTTCAACCCAGGCGTCGAACTGGTGCTGGATGCGTTCGATGGCTACTGGCGCAAGGTGCCCGCGGTGAAGCAACTGGTCATCAGGGTAATACCAGATGAAACGACCCGTCTCGCCGCGCTGAAGCGGGGGGAAGTCGATATCGCCTATTCCATCCGCGGTGAACTGGCCGGGGAATTGCAGCGCACGCCGGGCCTTAAGCTCAAGCCAACCGTGCTCAACGGCGCGCAATGGATCTACTTCCCGGATCAGTGGGACCCGAAATCGCCCTGGCACGATGTGCGCGTGCGCAAGGCCGTGACCCTCGCGCTGGATTACGATTCCATCAACCGCGCGCTCACCCTTGGCCATTCCTTAATCACCGGAAGCATCGTGCCAAGAGACTTCGATTTTTACTGGCCGCCGCCGAAACCCACTTACGAACCGGAGCGCGCGCGTGCGCTGCTTACCGAGGCCGGCTTTCCTGCCGGTTTCGACGCAGGGGATTATTACTGCGATATTTCCTATTCCAACCTTGCCGAGGCAGCATTGAACAATTTGCGAGAGGTAGGCATCCGCGCAAAGCTGCGGCCGATCGAGCGGGCGGCCTTCATCAAGGGATATTCCGACAAGAAATTTTGCAACATCATTCAGGGTGGCAGCGGGGCCTTCGGCAATGCCGCCACGCGCATGGAAACCTTTGTCGTCAAAGGCGGCGCCTATGTATACGGCAGCTATCCCGACATCGACGCATTGTTCGTCCAGCAAACGGAGGAGATCGACAGGACAAAGCGGCAAGCGGTCCTGCACCGGATGCAGCAGACGCTGCATGAGCGCGCGGTTTACGCACCCCTCTGGCAACTCGGTTTCCTGAGCGGCCAAGGTCCCCGCGTCGAGGAATCAGGCCTTGGATTGATCGGCGGGTATCCTTATTCCTCGCCCTACGAAGATCTTCGCCTAAAGACCGGTGTGTAGATACAGGCGGAGAACAGGCACAGTAAACTGGTCCTACGGGTTGTTGGAAATTATTGGTCGATAAGTAGGTCGACGTGAAGCTGACAAGAATGAGGCCGATAAATCGAGCTTATTTTTTTAAGCTTATGTTCGCAGCAGCAAGACGCTTGTCACGGACGAACATGAAGCCTGTTGAAGCCTGAGCGGCAAGGAGCCTCAGACCATGACCATCCGCGAAATTCTGCTTCCTGTAGTGGGCACGTCTACTGGGGCGATAGCACTGGCTATGGCGTTGTCGATCGCCAAACGATGGAATGCCCATGTCACCGCACTCTACGTCCCTGGTGCAAGCCGGACCGCCACATCGATGTGGAGCGCGGAACTGGCGGGTGCCATGGTCGACGACATGATAGCAGCGATGCAGAAGGAGAGTAACGATCAGGAACTGACTATCCGTTCCGAATTCGAACGTATTGCTGCTCGTCAGCATGTGGTGCTGCGTGAGGGGGAATACGGGCTGGGTCATGCGACGGCCAGCTTCGCCATGGCCACCGGACGCGAAGAGGTTTTTGCACGGCAGGCGCGTCTCGCTGATCTGACTGTCGTGCCACATCTGGGTTCGGCTGAGGATAATTTATTGTCCGATGCGCTGCATGCTGTGCTGTTTGATTCCGGGCGGCCGGCGATGATCGCGCCCCGCCATGAGGTGGAGTTAATCGGCACACGCGTATGCCTCGCCTGGAACGGAACAGCGGAATCGGCGGCATCGGTGATTTCGGCGATGCCCTGGATGACGCGGGCGGACGCAGTGTGCATTCTGTCAGCGGAAGGGTATCAGCGTCGCGGGCCGGCCGCGCCAGAACTGGCGGCATATCTAGCATTACATGGTGTTCGCGCTGAGATACGGATGTTTCCAGCCATCGATAATTCCGTTGGCGCCGGGCTTTTGGAGGCGGCGCGCCAGTTCAGTTGCGATCTCCTGTCAATGGGCGCTTATTCGCACTCAAGATTGCGGCAGGCGATCCTAGGTGGCGTGACCCGGCATGTACTAGAGAATGCGACAATCCCGGTGATGATGACGCGGTGATCTACCCCGCACCGCCGCCGTGGCTTTGGCTCGAGCGGAAATTTCGTCAGCCAATGACCATATCCGCCAATGGCACAAGCCGCATGACCTCCAATTTTGCGGCAGTCCCGTCGGGTTAGAGACAATAGTTGATCCAAGTCGAAAAGGACGTGGCTGTTATTTGTACTTGCCCCATTGAGGCTGCGGTCGCTAGCGTCACCAGCAGGGTAATTTCGGCATCTTGCCGGCCGGCAGAATAAAAACTCCGAGGGAGTACGACGCCATGCCCACAGCTAGTAGACGGATCACGCGCCGCTCTGCCGCCATGACCTTTGGCGCGGCCCTTGCCA
>DASYLQ010000194.1:0-1830 GCA_036009485.1 Janthinobacterium sp. | reverse complement strand
ATCGTCACGCTCTCGATATCGTCGCAGCTTCGGCCCAGAGACTTGAGCACATCGTGCAGGGTCATCGCCGCCTCCACCGCGGTCTGCGAGTGGAATTCGGCCGGGTAGGAAATCTTGAACAGGACGTTTTCCATCACGTAGGAAGCGTAGGGGCGCTGGAACTTGAAGGGCTGGCCCTTGAACAGCACGTCATAGAAGCCCCAGGTCCTGGCCGACAGGGCCGACGGGTAGCCCATTTCTCCGGTCTTGGCCATCAGCGCCAGGCGCACCGCGCGCGCAGTGGCGTCGCCGGCGGCCCAGGATTTGCGCGAGCCGGTGTTCGGTGAATGGCGGTAGGTGCGCAGCGACTGGCCGTCGACCCAGGCCAGCGAGACGGCGTTGAGGATCTCGTCGCGGCTCAGGCCCATCATCCCGGCGACCACCGCGGTCGACGCCACCTTGACCAGCACGACGTGGTCCAGGCCGACCTTGTTGAAGGAGTTTTCCAGCGCGATGCAACCCTGGATTTCATGCGCCTTGATCATCGCGGTGAGCACGGCCTTCATGGTCAGCGGCGCTTTGCCGGCGGCGACGGCGTTGCGCGAGAGCCAGTCGGCGGTGGCCAGGATGCCGCCCAGGTTGTCCGAGGGATGGCCCCACTCGGCCGCCAGCCAGGTGTCGTTGAAGTCGAGCCAGCGGATCATCGCGCCGATGTTGAAGGCCGCCTGCACCGGATCGAGCTGGAACTGGGTGCCCGGCACCTTGGCGCCGTGCGGCACCAGCGTGCCGGGAACGACCGGTCCCATGAGTTTTTTGCAGGCCGGGTATTCCAGCGCTTCAAGGCCGCAGCCAAGCGTGTCGATCAGGCAGTTGCGCGCGGTCGCATAGGCCAGCGCCGAATCGATCTTGTAGTTGATGACGTAGTCGACGATGTCGACGATTTCCGGATCGAAGTCGGTGCGGACGTTGGAGATGTGCGATGACATTTTCTTCCTTATTTAATTATTTAATTATTTATATTATTTATATTATTATTTTCGCTCGGCCAGCGGCACGAAGCGCAAGTCTTCCGGGCCGACGTAGTTGGCGCTCGGGCGGATGATCTTGTTGTCGATGCGCTGCTCGATGATGTGGGCGGCCCAGCCGGAGGTGCGCGAAATGACGAACAGCGGCGTGAACATCGCCGTCGGCACGCCCATCATGTGGTAAGACACGGCGGAGAACCAGTCGAGGTTGGGGAACATCTTCTTGATGTCCCACATCACGCTTTCCAGGCGCTCGGCGATGTCGAACATCTTCATCGAGCCGGCTCCCTGCGACAGCGAGCGCGCCACTTCCTTGATCACCTTGTTGCGCGGGTCCGAGATGGTGTAGACCGGGTGGCCGAAGCCGATCACCACTTCCTTGTTGGCGACGCGGTTGCGGATGTCGGCCTCGGCCTCGTCGGCGTTTTCGTAGCGCTTCTGGATTTCGAAGGCGAATTCGTTGGCGCCGCCGTGTTTCGGGCCGCGCAGGGCGCCGATGGCGCCGGCGATGGCCGAGTGGATGTCGGAGCCGGTGCCGGCGATGACGCGGCCGGTGAAGGTAGAGGCGTTGAACTCGTGTTCGGCGTATAGGATCAGCGAGGTGTGCATCGCCCTTTCCCATGACTGCGACGGCTTGAAGCCGTGCAGCAGGTGCAGGAAATGGGCGCCGATGGAGTCGTCGTCGGTCTCCACCTCGATGCGCTTGCCGTTATGGGCGTAATGGAACCAGTACAGCAGCATCGGTCCGAGGCACGCCATCAACCGGTCGGCGATGTCGCGGGCACCGGGCGGGTTCTGGTCTTCCTTCTCCGGCAGCACGCAGCCC
>DASYLQ010000193.1:0-4025 GCA_036009485.1 Janthinobacterium sp. | reverse complement strand
CTTTCAGTTTGCTGTCTTGCTTAGCCATAGTTCTCCGCCAGGTCCTTCGAATATTCTTGTTTCGGCATCTGTGCACCATCTGTATGGATGGTAGTATAGGGATGAATCCTGGTAAGTCAAGCGTGATTTTGCCGATTGCGTTAATGTTCCGGATTGACAGGAAGGAAGAGCATGGCAAAAGTAATCGTGGTTATCATGTCCAGCCGGCCATGCCCGGCGGCGTGAAGGAAGACGGCGTGAGTGCGCCGGAACCGGCGTCGCCGCTGGCTTCGCCCTGCGTCGGCCTGTGCCGCATGGATGACGGTTCCGGCCTGTGCCGCGGCTGTTTGCGCACCATGGCCGAGATCATCGCGTGGGGCCAGGCCGGCGAAGACGTCAAGCGCGCGGTCTGGGCCGAGATCCGCCGCCGCGAAGCGCTGTTCGGGCTTGATGACTGAGCTGAAAATTTCGCACGTTCGTTCTTTTTTAGTTTTATAATCCAGCGCTACCGTCCCGATCAACTTTCGCTTGCGAGTCCGCCATGGCATTGCCTCCCGCGCTGCAAAACCTGTCCCTACCCGTCATCGCCTCGCCGATGTTCATCGCCAGCGGTCCGGCTCTGGTCGCGGCCCAGTGCAAGGCCGGCATCGTCGGTTCCTTCCCGGCGCTGAATGCGCGCCCGGCCGAGAAGCTCGATCTCTGGCTCGGCGACCTGCGGGCCGAACTGGCCGGCTACCGGGCCGCCAATCCCGGTGCCAGGGTCGGTCCGATCGCCGTCAACCAGATCGTCCACCAGTCGAACGACCGGCTGGCGCACGACGTCGAGGTCTGCGTCCGCCACCGGGTGCCGATCATCATTTCCTCGCTGCGCGCGCCGCCCAGGGACATGCTGGACGCGATCCATGCTTATGGCGGCATCGTGCTGCACGACGTGATCTCGATCCGCCACGCTGAAAAGGCGCTGGAGGCCGGCGTCGACGGCCTGATCCTGGTGGCGGCCGGCGCCGGCGGCCATGCCGGCACGCTGTCGCCGTTTGCGCTGGTGGGCGAGGTGCGCAAGTTCTTCAGCGGTCCGCTGGCCCTGTCCGGCGCGATCGCCACCGGCGACGCCGTGCTGGCGGCGCAGGCGATGGGCGCCGACTTCGCGTATATCGGCTCGCGCTGGCTGGCGACCAGGGAGGCCAACGTCAGCGACAACTACCGCGAGGCGATCGTCGAATCGGCCGCCGCGGATATCGTCTACACCAATCTGTTCACTGGCGTGCATGGCAATTACCTGAAAAAATCCATCGTCGCCGCCGGCCTCGACCCGGACGCCCTGCCGCAGGCCGACAAGAGCGCGATGAACTTCGGTTCCGGCAGCGCCAAGGCCTGGCGCGACATCTGGGGCGCCGGCCAGGGCGTCGGCTTGATGGACGACATTCCCACGGTGGCCGAAATGGTGCGCCGCCTGGCGCAGGAATACGCCGCCGCGCGCGCCCGCCTGGGCCTGTGATCCACTGGGCGCGCCGCCTTGGCGCCCCGCCTTGGCGGGTGCCAACTCCGCCATGCACCGTTATCGCGCATGGCGCCGCGCATCGCTCAGGATGGCGCCGCTGCCGTCATTCCGCTTTTCCCTATTCCCTATCGATTCAAGGACTTGTCTCTGCAGTGGCATGAATCTTGCAAAACGGTAAAGGCAAGCCCGCGCATGCGGGCCGGTGCAGCAGCGGGATGGCGTCCGGCAGCACGAAGTCGGCACATGTTTGGTGAGTCCTTCAATCTTTGGGTAATCATGTCAAATAAACAGAACGATTCGATGTATATGTCCGCCGGCGCCACGCGCCGCGATTTCCTGGCCAGGGCGATGGCCGTGGGCGGCAGCGGCTTCCTGCTGGCCAGCATGAAAGCCTGGGGCATGGATATCGCCTCGACCGCCGAGGCGCCGCCGCCGCTGCAAGGCAGCGGCAAGGGCAAGACCATCGTCATCCTCGGCGCCGGCCTGGCCGGCCTGACGGCGGCCTATGAAATGAGCAAGCTCGGTTACGCCTGCAAGGTGATCGAAGCGCGCGCCTTCGCCGGCGGCCGCTGCCAGACTGCGCGCAGCGGCAAGGTGCTGGAAGAACTGGGCGGCGAAAAGCAGGTCTGCACCTTCGACAAGGGCCAGTACATCAACATGGGCCCGTGGCGCATCCCGTTCAACCACCGCTCGACGCTGCACTACACCAGCGAGTTCAATGTGCCGCTGGAGCTGTTCAACAACGACAACGACGCTTCCTACGTCTACAGCGAAGAACACGCCAAGGGGCCGCTGGCCAAGCGCCGCCTGCGCATGTTCGAGGTCAAGGCCGACATGCGCGGCTATGTCGATGAAATGCTGGCCAAGTCGCTCAACAGCGGCCAGATGGACCAGCAGATTTCGGCCGACGACAAGACCCTGCTGATCGATTATCTGGTCAACGAAGGCTATCTGTCGAAAAAGGACCTGACTTACCGCGGCACCGAAGGCCGCGGCTACAAGGTCAATCCGGGCGCCGGCATCTCGCCGGGACCGGGCGTGCCGTCCGACCCGCTGGCCTTTTCCGACCTGCTGCAATCGAAGCTCGGCCTGATCTACCATTCGGTGAACAATTTCAAGCAGCAGGCGACGATGCTGCAGCCGGTCGGCGGCATGGACATGATCGCCAAGGGTTTTGAAAAACACGTCGGCAAGATGATCCGCTATAACACCGAAGTGGTGAGCATGAAAAACCTGCCGGACAAGGTCGAGGTGACGGTCAAGGACCTGGCCAGCGGCCACGCCAGCGTTGTCAGCGGCGATTTCTGCCTGTGCACCATCCCGCTGTCGGTGCTGCGCCAGATCGATACCAATTTCTCCGACAAGTTCAAGACCGCGCTGCAAAACACGGCCTACGGTCCGGTCGCCAAGATCGGCCTGCAGATGAGCCGCCGCTTCTGGGAAGAGGACGACGGCATCTATGGCGGCCATGTCTTCACCGATACCAAGAACATCAACCTGATCTCGCTGCCGTCGGGAAATTGGCAGGGCAAGAAGGGCACCATCCTGGGCTTTTACAGCCACGGCGCCCAGGCCACCGAAATGAGCGCGCTGAGCAACCAGGGCCGCATCGATTATGCGCTGGCGGCCGGCGAAAAGGTTTTCCCGGGCCAGTACACGAAATCCTTCGAGTCCGGCTTTTCGATCGCCTGGCACCGCGTCAAGTACAACCTGGGCGGCTGGGCCAACTGGAGCGAGGACGCGCGCGCCACGGCCTATCCGGTGCTGGTCGAGGGCGAGGGCCGCACCCTGCTCGCGGGCGAGCACATGAGCTACCTGGGCGGCTGGCAAGCCGGCGCGATCGAATCCTCGTGGCAGCAGATCGAGCGCATCCATCAACGTCTGTCGGCATAAGGCTCTCCTAAAAAACCGCTTCGGCGGTTTTTTTTCGTCTTGCCGATCCGTGATTCCGAGAGGCCGCGTTTCCATGCACGAAAAAAAAAGCCCCCCGAAACGGGGGGCCAAAATCGAATAGCTTTTCGGTAAGCCCGGCCGCCTTACCAGGTATAGTTCAGGCGGGCGTAGTAGTAACCGCCGTTGATGCCGAACGGCGAGAAGCTTGGGTACTGGGTGACGGCACCGGTGCTGAGGTGGGCGCGCTGGACCGCCATCAAAGACGCGTTGTTCTTGTCCGGATAGGTGTTGAACAGGTTGTTCGCGCCGGCCGACAAGGTCAGCGCCTTGGTGATGCGATACGCCACATCCAGATCGGTAATCGCCTTGGTCTTGATCTTGGTCTCGAAGTAGGTGCTGCCGTCGTAGGAGTCCATCTCGGATGACGGGCCGTAGAACGATTCGCGCAGATTGACCGACCACTTGCCCTGCTTCCACAACGCGCCCAGGTTCAGGCGGAATTTCGGCGACGCCGTTTCCAGATCCGAAATGGCGGTCGCGTTGAGCAAGGTCTGCGGCAGCAACTGGGTCGGCGCCTGGTTCACCTTGGTCACCTCGACCTTGTTGTAGTTGGCGGTGGCCGACCAGTCGATATGGCCGACATTCACGTAGTTGT
>DASYLQ010000192.1:0-12441 GCA_036009485.1 Janthinobacterium sp. | reverse complement strand
CACGCGCCTGTTCGTCCTGGTTCCGCTCTACCTGCTGGGGCTGGCCGGCCCCAGCGCCGGCGGCAGCGTCACGCCGATCTTCCTGATCCTGATCGGCACCTTCTGGGGCTTCTTCATCCATTCCAACCTGCGCGTCCGCCTCGGCCCGCTCGAATGGCTGATCGCGACGCCGGGCTTCCACCACTGGCACCACAGCCGCATCGATCACATCAACCATAATTACGCCTCGATGCTGCCGATGCTGGACCGCGTCTTCGGCACCCACCACCTGCCGCGTCAGTGGCCGTCGGACTACGGCATCGAAGCCACGCTGCCGGCCACCCTGGGCGGCCAGCTGATGGAACCGCTGCGTCCGGCCGCGCCGGTCTCCTCAGGCCGGCGCGCTGCGCAGCAAGCGCCTGGGGGGCAGCCTGATCAGTCAACCTAGCCAGCCGCCGCTGAAGTCGGCAAGGCGTAGCCCCTGGGTGATATAGGGGCATTGCCGGGTCAGCGACCAGAGGAAATCGCTGCGGTAGTTTTCTATCATGATCACGGTCGGGCCTTCGTTGATGCCGAAGTGGTAAGGCGAGACCCAGCCGCATTTCAGCTGCGCCTTGCAGGGATAGGTCGAATTGAAGGAGGCCTTGAAACCGTAGGGATTTACTTCCCGCAGCTGTATATTCTGGAAAAACTGTATCGTCGGCAATACCACTTCCGGTGCGAACGGCAGGCAAGCCACCACCGCCCACGGCGCCAGGGTGCCGTCGTCCGGGCCGAAAGGCACGCCGCGCGCGACATAATCGTAAAACGTGCGCTGCACACCGCCCACCCGCTTCTTGATGTCGCCCGGCCCGTCGCTGGCGGTGATGCCCCAGCAAAACTCGCCATACTGCTTGAAGCCCATCGGGTTGCGCATCGCGTACTGCTGCTGGATCAAGGTGGCGCGCCGGCTGTTGTCGAAATAATCGCAGTCGTGCAGGCGCATGAAGGCGTCGCGGATGCCGCGGAAGTCGATCCACACATGCGACATCTGGTGGATGAACAGCGGCCCGGCATACAGGGATGCGATGCCGTAGATTTCTTTCCATTCATAGGTCAACGTCCAGGCGGTGTAACTGGCCGGCGTGACCGGGAAAGTGGGCGAACCGAGCGCCAGCACATACAGGATCAACGCCTCGTCGTAGCCTTCCCAGCGCCATGGCAGGAAGCCGCTTTCGGGTTTCCAGCCGTGGCAGATGGTCAGGCCGCCGTTCAGCATCCAGGCCCAGTCGACGCGCCGGTACAGGCTGTCGGCGAGGCGGCGGATTTCCGTTTCTTCCGCGCCGGCGCCCTGAAAATAGGCGGCGGCCGTCAGCATGCCGGCCATCAGCAGCGCCGTGTCGATGCTGGACAGTTCGCTGCCCCAGACGCGCCTGCCCTTTTCCATGTCGAGGAAATGGAAATAGAATCCCTTGTAGCCGGTCGATTCCGGGCTGCCGCTCTGGTCGCTCTCGGCGAAAAAACGCAGCGTGGTCAGGGTCAGCTTCACCGCCTGTTCGCGCGTCATGAAACCGCGTTCGACGCCGACCGGGTACACCGTCAGCGCCATGCCGACCGCGGCGATGCTGGCGGGCCAGTCGTCGCGCGTCTTGTCATGCACCAAGCCATTCGCCGGATTATATTCGTTCAAAAAATAATCGAAGGAGTCGCTCTGCAAGTCATGCAACAGCTGCTCCGTCTCGCTCTCCATCCCGATGTCGGCGACATCCATGCGATGCTCCCTGAATAATGTAGCGCGATTCTAGCGCCAAGCCTGCTGATAGCGCCGCGCGGTAGAAAAGCCAAGAGCGGCTAAAATCATGCCATCCATAACCCGTCCGCGAGAAATCATATGGCCCGCCTGACACTCAATTTTCCCGACGATCAATTTTGCTATACCACCATGCAGACGGTGCGCACCACCGACATCAATAGCGCAAATCATCTCGGCAACGATTCCATGATTTCCATGATTTCGGAAGCGCGGGCGCGTTTCCTGTTCGAGTACGGCGTGCGCGAAACCGGCCCGGACCGGCTCGGCATCATCGTCACCGACCTGGCCACGACCTATAAGGCGGAAGCGCACGCGCGCGACCAGTTGCAATTCGAGGTGGGCGTGATGGACTTTAATAAATACGGCGGCGACATCATTTTCCGCATCACCCGCCCAAGCGACCGGACCCTGGTCGCCATGGCCAAGTATGGTTTTGTCTTCTTCAACTACCAGCTCGGCCAGGTGACGCCGATGCCGGCGGAGTTCAGCGCCAGGTTCCCGAAAGTGAACTGGCTCGGCCAGGGGTAGGCTGAATTAAGAGAGCGGGTCAGCCTTGTTTGGCGGCCGGCAGGAATTTCTTCTTGAACCAGACATCGATCATCTGTTTCTCGAAGCGCAGGTTTTCGCCCGAGGAATAGCGATTCATATGATTCAGATAATTCATGTCCGAGAGCTGCTCTTCGCCCTTTGAAACAATCTGGCCCTGGGATTCCAGCGTGTAGCGCAGGTTCATGGCCGGCCAGTCGGCGCCGCCCCTGAGGATGCGCAAATCGTCGCCGCCCCTACGGCTCGGGATCGAGCGGCCAGCCAGGTCGAGGTCGGTAACTTCGATCTTCAAGTCCTGGCCCGCCGGCAAGCTCTTGCCCAGTTCGATGAAATGATCGGTCAATTGTTTCAGCACCCGCTCGCGGTCGACTTCTGAAAACGGCACGTCGCGGAACTCTTCCGGTTTGACGTAGGTGACGCTGACGCCGGCCCAGGCGGCGCCGCTGGCCAGCAGCGACAAGGCCGCGGCAGCAAAAGCTCGTGAAAATATACGCATGATCAATCCTTTCCCCAACACATTTGACAGTAAACGCATGTCCAGAGCGCTACCGTCCACGCATAAATATACTCCTTTCCTGCCCCCAGTCAGGTCGCCTAAAATTCTGTTACATATAGAACAAGCCGGCAATGTAAGACCTTCCGCGGCGCCACCAGGCCGAGAAGGATGTTGTTGCTTAAATTCATACAATTTATATTGCCTGTTGTTAAGGTATCGATGTCAGTCTACAATCGGTTAAATATTCGTCCAGAAATAAATTCCTTTGGGCGCATGTGAATGCGTTCCAAACAAGCGCGCGGCGCCTGCCTGTGCTTCACGCCCACCATGCCGGTAGCGCCTTTAGCATAAAAATTGCCTTTTTGCGGAATCCGTCCTTATGCCATTTGTGTCTTCAGCGTCGCCCAAGTTACCACCGTGGAAAGTCCTGCTCGTCGATGATGAACCGGATATCCATGACATCACCAAACTGACGCTGAGCCGCTTCCGGCTCGAAGGCCGCAGCCTGTCATTCGTCCACGCCTACAGCGGCGCCGAAGCCAAGGAAGTGCTGGCGCGGGAAGAAGACATCGCCCTGGTCTTTCTCGACGTCGTGATGGAGAAGGAAGACAGCGGCCTGGAAGTGGCGCGCTGGATGCGCGAAGACTTGAACAACCAGTTCACCCGCATCGTGCTGCGCACCGGCCAGCCGGGCCAGGCGCCGGAAGAGCGCGTGATCGTCAATTACGACATCAACGATTACAAGGAAAAGACCGAGCTCGACCGGACCAAGCTGTTCACCACCACCTTCGCCGCGCTGCGTGCCTACCGCGATATCACGAAGGTCGAGGAAGCCCGCAAGGCGCAGCTGAATTACCGCGAAGGCCTGGAGCGCGTGATCGCCGCTTCGTCGCATATCTTCAAGCAGCGCAACCTGAAGGATTTCGCCAGCGGCTTGCTGCAGCAGGTGGTCGCGCTGCTGCGCCTGGAAACCAGCATGCTGCTGCGCCTGCGCGGCGCCAGCGCCATTTCCGCGGAACATGATTACGAAGTGCTGGCGCAGATCGGCGAAGCCGAGGACACGGCCAACATGCTGAGCCCGGAATTACTGGCCCAGTTGGACCATGCGAAGAGCAATAAGATTTCGCACCTGCACGGCGACACCTATGTCGGCTATTTTCCTAACAGTAGCGGCAAGGCTTCGCTGCTGGTGTTGAAAGGCGTCGAGGAAATTTCCGAGATCGATGCCAAGCTGCTGGAAGTGTTCTGTTCCGGCGTCGCCATCGCCTTCGACAATATCTTGCTGACGCAGGAAATCACCGATACCCAAGCCGAGCTGATCCTGCGCCTGGGCGACGTCGTCGAATCGCGCTCGAACGAGGCCGGCAACCATGTGCGGCGCATGTCCGAAGTGTGCTTCCTGCTGGCCCAGGCGGCCGGCTTGCCGGAAGATGAAACGGCGGTGCTGCGCCACGCCGCACCGATGCACGACATCGGCAAGATCGCCACGCCCGACTCGGTATTGCTGAAACCAGGCAAGCTCGACGCCGCCGAATGGGAAATCATGAAGCAGCATCCCTCGGTCGGCCTGTCGATCCTGGACGGCTCGCAGCGGCCGATCCTGAAGGCGGCCGCCGTCATCGCCCACCAGCATCACGAGAAATTCGACGGCAGCGGCTATCCGCAGGGGCTGTCCGGCTACGACATTCATTTATATGCGCGCATCGTCGCGGTGGCCGACGTGTTCGACGCGCTGATGCACAAGCGCTGCTATAAGGAAGCCTGGCCGGTGGACCGGGTGGTCAAGCACTTGCGCGAGGTCAGCGGCCAGCATCTGGATCCCCTGTATGTCGAATTGCTGATTCAAAATATCGACAAGGCGCTGTCGATTAACGAGCGCTTCCCGAATTGAGCGGGCGCGGCAGACATAAAAAAACCGGCAATACGCCGGTTTTTTTATGTCTGCCGCAGGTTCAGGCGCGCTTGCGGGTCTGGAACACGCTGACGGCGCGGCTCAGCCGTTGGGCCTCGTCCTGCATGCTCAGCGCCGCGGCCGACGCCTCCTCCACCATGGCCGCATTCATGCGCGTCGAGTTGTCCATCTCGGCGATCACCTGGTTGATGCTTTCCAATCCGTGATTCTGTTCGCGCGTGGCGGAAGTAATTTCCGTCATGATCTTCGCCACTTCCTCGATCGATTTGACGATGTTCGACATCGTCGCGCCGGCGTTGTCCACCAGCTTGCTGCCGGCATTCACCTGGTCGACCGAATCGGTAATCAGCACATTGATTTCCTTGGCCGCCGCCGCCGAGCGCTGCGCCAGGTTGCGCACTTCCGACGCCACCACCGCGAAACCGCGCCCCTGCTCGCCGGCCCGCGCCGCCTCCACCGCCGCGTTCAGGGCCAGGATATTGGTCTGGAAGGCGATGCCGTCGATGATCGCGGTGATCTCGGAAATGCGCTGCGAACCGAGCTTGATCTCGGCCATTGTCTCGACAGCCTGGCCGACCACCTGGCCGCCCTCGACCGCCACCGCCGAGGCATTCAGCGCCAGCTTGTTGGCCAGGCCGGCGTTGTCGGCGTTATGCGCCACGGTCGAGGTCAGCTCTTCCATCGAGCTGGCGGTTTCCTCGATGCTGGCGGCCTGCGATTCGGTGCGCACCGACAGGTCGGCGTTGCCTTGGGCGATTTCCCCCGACGCCGATGAAATCGTGGCGGCGCTCTGCATCACTTCATCGATCAAGCCGCGCAGCGAATCGTTCATTTCGCGCAACGCCAGCAGCAACTGGCCGGCTTCGTCGCTGGAATCGACGCGGATCTCGGCCGTCAGGTCGCCCTTGGCGACGCGGCGCGCCACCTCGATGGCGTAGGACAGCGGCCCGACGATGCCTTTGTTCAGCGTCACGCCCAGCACGACGACCAGCAACGCCAGGAAGATGGTCAGCGCCACTTGCAGGCGCAGGCTGGTGCGGGCGGCTTGCTCGATCTGCGCGGCGCTATTGTCGATCTGCTCGCGCTCCATGGCGACCAGATCGCGCAGCATTTGCTGGTAAGACAGCGAGGCGGGAATGAACTTTTCCTCCAGTACCTTGTTCGCCAATTCCGGGTTGTTCTCGACCTTGGCCTTGGCGACGACGACCTTTTGCGCATTGTAGAAATCGCGCGCCTTGCCGATGTCTTGCAGCAGCCTGGTTTCCTTGTCGGACGTGAGCAAGCCGCCTACCTTTTTCAGCAACTCGCCGGCTTCCGCCGTACCCTGTTTGTTGTCGGCGGCGAAAAACTCCACCAGGGAATTGTCGGCGCTCTTGGCGATCGCCAGCGTGCGCCGCGAGCCGCCGTAAATGATGCGGTACCAGTCGCTCACCAGGCGCTCCTTGGCCAGCGACATTTCCATCAGATCGCGCGTGGACGCGGTCATCTTGCTCAACTGCCACAGACCGATACCGGTAGTCAGGCTGGATACCACCAGTACGACGCCAAAAACAACGGTAATTTTTTTACCGATGTTTGCATTGTTCATCAAAGCCATGAGTGATGCTTCTTTCTTTATTGGCGAATGCCAGGGTCAAGCGCGTGTAAAAGGAAATCAAATGTTTTATTTTACAGCACTTGTTGCTATAAAGCAATTCCACACCTGTGTTTCCGCAACAACATGTAATTACATACAGGTAATTTTTTCGGGTAAGATTTAATATTCGCCTACCAAGTATCTCGAAAAACCGTAGCGAGCAAGCCCGCGATATTAACTTCGCGTGTTGAGTAGCGCAGCCGTCCGCAGTACGGGGGCGCCGAGCCGGTGAGCAACGGAGACGCGAGAGCGGACTGCGCAGTAGGTTTTCGAGGTCCCCTACCAACAGGAGTGGAAACAATGAGTGAGACAAGCAAGGCCAATAAGCAGGAACAGGCCGGGGACAGCAAACCGCGGCGCGATTTCCTGATCAAATCCCTCGTCGGCGCCGCCGGGGCAGCCGGTGCGGCCAGCCTGCCGCTGGCGGCCGGCGCGGCCACCGCGCCGGCCGCGGCCGACGCCAGCGCCGGTTATGCATGGCTGAAGCCGGACGAACAAAGCTTCGTCGAAGCGCTGGTGAACCATATGTGCCCGGCCGACAAGACCACGCCCAACGGCGTCGACCTGGGGCTGAACATCTACTTCGACCGTGCGCTGGCCGGCAACTGGGGCCAGGGCGACCGCCTCTACCTGCAGGGGCCCTTCAAAAAGGGCACGCCCAACCAAGGCTACCAGCTGGGCTTGACGCCGGCGGCGCTGTTTCGCGCCGGCACCGAGGGATTGGCGGCCTACTGCGGCGGCAAATACCGGAAACCTTTCGATACGCTGGCGGCCGCCGACAAGGAAGAGGTGCTGAAGGGCATGCAGGCCGGCAAGATCGAATTGCCGAACGGCGTGCCGGCGGCCACCTATTTCGCCCAGTTGCTGCAAATGTTTTACGAAGCCATGTTTGCCGACCCGATCTATGGCGGCAACCGCAACAAGGCGGGCTGGAAAATGGTCGGTTATCCCGGCGTGAACACGGCGAACAAGCTGAATATCGTCAAGTTCCAGAACAAACCCTACAACCCCGAACCAAGCAGCATTGCCGACCTGAGCTAATCATGACAAGAAAATTACCTGAAGTAGATGTGGTGCTGGTGGGCGGCGGCTGGACCGGCGGCATCCTGGGCAAGGAATTCTCTGAAGCGGGCATGACCGTGGTCTGCCTGGAACGCGGCGGCCCGCACACGGCGGACGACTACACGGTGCCGCGCATGCGCGACGAACTGGCCGTCGGCCAGCGCATGTCCATGATGGTCAACACGGCCGACCATACCGAGACCATGCGCAACGACGGCAAGGAAACGGCGCTGCCTTACCGCCGCCTTGGTTCCTACCTGCCGGGCACCGGCGTCGGCGGCGCCAGCACGCACTGGAACGGCCACACCTGGCGCTGGAACGACAATGAATTCAAGATCCGCAGCCGCTATGAAGAGAAATACGGCAAGAAGTACATCCCCGAAGACATGACCATCGTCGACTGGGGCATCACTTACCAGGAACTGGAAAAGTATTACGACAAGTTTGAAAAGGTCGCCGGCATTTCCGCCAAGGCAGGCAATATCAAGGGCAAGAAAATCGACGGCGGCAACGTCTTCGAAGCGCCGCGCTCCGGCGAATATCCGCTGCCGCCGCTGATGAACGGCTACGCCGGCGACCTGTTTGCCGCCTCCGCCAAAAAGATGGGTTACCACCCCTTCCCGCGGCCCAGCGCCAACACCTCGCAAGCCTATACCAATCCGGACGGCGCCAAGTTCGGCGAATGCCAGTATTGCGGCCATTGCGAACGCTTCGGCTGCGAAGCCAACGCCAAGGGCGGCGCCCACATCACGGTGATCCCGGCGGCGCTGCGGCAAAAGACTTTTGAATTGCGCACCCATTCCTGGGTCACCAAGGTCGAGCGCGACGCCTCGGGCAAGAAAGCCACCGGCGTGACTTACACCAACGTCATCACCGGCGAAGAATGTTTCCAGCCGGCTAAGATCGTCGTGCTATGCGCCTTCGGCTTGAACAATGTCCATTTGATGCTAACGTCCGGCATCGGCGAAGTTTACGATCCGGTCAGCGGCAAGGGCTTGATCGGCAAAAACTACTGTTATCAGACCGGCGCCGCGGCGATGCTCTTCTTCGAAGACAAGCATTTCCACCCTTATATGGCGACGGGCGGCTTCGGCGCCCTGATCGACGATTTCCACGCCAACTGGGATTTCGACCGTTCGCCCTTCGGCTTTGTCGGCGGTTCGACGGTCGGCGTCTCGATGTACGGCGGCCGGCCGATCCAGTGGCACCCGGTCCCGGCCGGCGTGCCGGCCTGGGGCAGCGCCTGGAAGGAAGAGACGGCCAAATGGTATGACCGCTCGATGAACATCACCGCCACCGGCAGCGTGATGCCCAACCGCGGCAACTTCCTCGACCTCGACCCGACCTATAAAAACCGTTTCGGCGCGCCGCTGATGCGCATTACCTTCGACTACAAGGATAACGAGCGCAAGATTTCGGCGCACTCGGCCGACGTCATCAACCGCATTGCCGCCTCGCTGAACCCTACCCACCTGAGCAAGGCGGGCGAACGCAAGTCGTGGAGCTCGGTGCCTTACCAGTCCACCCACAACACGGGCGGCACGATCATGGGCACCAACCCGGGCAACTCGGTCACCAATAAATACGGCCAGGTGTGGGAAGTGGACAATCTGTTCATCATGGGCGCCTCGCTATTCCCGCACAACTCGGCTTACAACCCGACCGGCCCGGTCGGCGCGATCGCCTACATGGCGGCCGACATCATTAAAAACGTCTATATCAAACATCCAGGAAAACTCATCGATGCGTAATTTCATCCTCTCCGTGGCGCTGGGCGCCGGCCTGCTGGCCGGCGCTGTGCAAGGCGCCCAAGCCGACGATTTAGGCAAAAAGACTTTTGAACAGTGCATCGCCTGCCATTCGCTGAAGCCGGGCGAAAACGGCGTCGGGCCGACCTTGCACGGCTTGATCGGCAGCACCGCCGGTGCGGTCGAAGGCTTCCGCTTTTCCGGGCCGATGAAACGCAGCGGCATCGTCTGGGATGACAAGAACTTGACGGACTTCCTGCGCAACCCGCAGCAAGTGGTGCCGAACACGCGCATGCCGTTTTCCGGCATGAGCGACGAGGCGGCGCTGAAGGCGCTGGTCGGGTATCTGGAGACGGCGACGAAGTAAGTGAAATCAGCCGCGGCGCTTGCGCGGGAATCGCAAGTGATATTGCAAACCCTGCCCCGGCTGGCTTTTCGCCTTGACCGTGCCGCCCAGCGGCCCGGCCACCAGGTTGTACAGGATATGCGCACCGAGTCCGCTGCCGCCCAGCCCGCGCTTGGTGGTGAAGAAGGGATCGAAGAGCTTGGCCAGGGTGTCGGCGTCCATGCCGGCGCCGTCGTCGCTGTAGTCGAGCAGCAAGTGCTCGTTTTCCAGCCGCGCGGCGATCTTGATCTGGCCGGCGGCACCGCCCTCAAAGCCGTGCACCAGCGAGTTCATCACCATGTTGGTGACGATTTGCGAGACCGCCCCAGGGAAACTTTCCAGCTCGATGTCGCTGGCGCAATCGATGGCGATCTGCACCGGCTTGCCCTTCAGCTTGGGTTGCAATGACAGCAGCACTTCATCCAGGTAATTGCGCAGCCTGAAGCTGCGGATATCGTCCGACGACTGGTCCACCGCCACCTGTTTGAAGCTGCGCACCAGCGCCGCCGCGCGCTGCGTATTCGTGGTCATGATGCGCAGCGACTGGTCGATGATGTCGAGGAACTGGTTCAAGCCATCCTCGTTCAACTCGCCCGCCGCCAGGTCTTCGCGCGTCAGCTTGAGTTCCTGCACCAGGTGGCTGGTGGCTGTGACGCAGATGCCCAGCGGCGTGTTGATTTCGTGCGCCACGCCGGCCACCAGGCGCCCCAGCGAAGCCAGCTTTTCCTGGCGCACCAATTCCGATTGCGCTTCCTGCAAGGCGGTCAGGGCCGAGTTCAGCACCGCATTCTGTTCTTCCAGCTTTTCCTTGGCCTTGCGCGCGGCGCGCACCGCCTGCATGCGCGCGATCGCCACCGCGACGTGGTTGGCCATGAAGGCCAGCACGTCCAGGTCGGCCTGGGCGTAGACGACGGCATCGTCGTAACTCTGCACGATGATCACGCCGTAAGCCTGCTCGCCCAACAGCATCGGCGCGCCCATCCAACTGGCAATGTCGATGTCGCCGAGCGGTTCCTCGATCAAGCCGCCGGCGACCAGCGCGGCGTAACCGGCCGAGTCCAGCAAGCTCGGTTCGCGGCAAGCCAGCACATAGGAACTCATGCCGATGCCGTACTGGACACGCTTGACCGGCGCCTCGGCATCCTTTTCATCGACGAAATAGGGAATGCTGAGATCCTTGGTCTCCGGGTGGTATAGCGCGATCAGGAAATTTTTCGCCACCACCAGTTCGTTGATAATGCCGTGCAACTGGGCGTACAGGGTGTCGCCGTCCGACGCCGACGCCGACAGGTTGGCGATTTCGTACAGCGCGCGCTGCAGGTTTTCGGCGCGGCGCCGCTCTGCCACTTCGTGCGCCAGCAAGGCCGTGCGCTCCTGCACCGCGCGTTCCAGGCGGTCGACGCTTTGCAAGCCCTGCAGCGCGCTTGAGACGTGGTTGGCGATCAGCGCGAACAAGGCCTGGTCTTCCTCGTTGAAGGTGTGTTCGGCGTCGTAGCTCTGGATGACGATCGCGCCCAGCGCCTGGTGCTGCTGGTCCAGCAGCGGGCAACCTATCCAGTGCTGCGGAACGGTGCCGTGGCCCCAGGAATTGCCGTCGTCGCCCTTGGCGATAAATTCATGGCCGGTCATGACCAGCGCTTGCCGGTTCAGGATCACCCAGGCGGTAGGCGACTGGTCCGGCGACGCCAGCGTGACGAGTTCCTGCGGATCGATGCTGTCGATTTCGTCGACGAAATACACGAAGCGCACCGTGCGCTCGTCTTCATGCTGGTTCAGCGCGACATAAAAATTGGCGGCGTACATGATGCGCCCCAGCGCCGCATGCACCGCCTGCAGGAATTCGCTGATGTCGCTGCAACTGCTGGAACGCTGCCCGATCTCCAGCAACATCGTTTGAACGGCTTCCAGGCGGTTAAGACGGCTTTCCATCATCGTAGTTTCCCATGCGTTGTCATGCGTTTGGGAAATACTATCAGGCAGGGGGAGTCTGCGCCAGCGGCGGCGTGAAAATAGGCGGCCGCCGCCCGGCCGGGAGGCTATTGTTATGAACTTGGAGGGCACCTCGAAAAACCGTCGCGAGCAAGCCTGATATCGCGTTGAGTAGCGGAACCGTACGAAGGTAGGGTGAGCAACGGAGACGTGAGAGCGGGCTGCAGTAGGCTTGGCGAGGCGCCTCTCAGGGCCGGCGGTAGCCGCCTTCTATCCAGGCGGCGGCGCTGCTGGCGCTGAGCTTGAACGCGGCCGTGGTGCGCACCTGCGCCAGCTGCGCGCCGTCCGGGGCTATGGCGCTCAGCAAGGCATACGGATTGTCTTCGTCGGGCACGATATCGAGCGTGACCTTGACCTGGCCCTCGGCGGTGCCGACATACAGGCTTTTATGCAATTGCGCATGCAATTGCTGCTCATGGCGGCGCAGCACTTCATTGGCGGTCTTGACCAGGGTATGGAAGGCGTTGGTATCGAGCGGCTTCGGATTTTTCTTGTCGCGCCCCATGGTCCAGGGCCCGACCAGGGCCGGCTCCGGCTCGCCGTCCTTGATCATCGCCACGGCCCAGCCTTCGTCGTCGTCATTCTTGATGACGCGCGCGGTCCAGCCATTTCCGGTCCACAGGCGCGGCTCCTGGATATTGGCGTTCTCTTGCGGTTCCGGCAAGTCGGCGTGGTCTATGCTCATGGCGTCTGGCTCGCGATAAAAAACGATGGGCATGCATGATAGTCGAAAACGCGTTCGCGGGCAGTGAAGATTCGAGGGGATAGACGGCAGCATAAAGCGGCCCGCATCGCGCGGGCCGGGGGCGCTGCGTTGCGAACGGCAGCGCCCCAAACTGTGGCCCTCCTGGTTCAGGCGAACGAGAAGGATATAGCCGGCCTGGGCGGCGGCGCGA
>DASYLQ010000191.1:0-4381 GCA_036009485.1 Janthinobacterium sp. | reverse complement strand
TGCCTAAAAAGGCCGCTACCGAGGACGCGGCGGAGGCGGACGATGCGTCCGACGCCGAGGCCGCGGCAGAGTAAGGCGTTTCAGGCGGGCCTGGCGCTTGCCGCGCCAGGCCCGGCGACGGTTTCCGCTTCGTTCATTTTTTACAGCCCATGAATCAGATGCCCCTTTTTAACTTGTTGCGCGATATCACGGACGATTTGCGCGATCCCGGCGTGCTGTGGCAATCGCTGATCATCCTCGCCTGCATGGTGTTCGGCTGGGCTCTGGCGCGCTCGATCAAGGCGCTGTTTGTCAAATATAGATTGACCCCGGCGGTAGCGCGCCTCGGCAACGAAAGTTTTGTTCGGGTCTTGCGGCCGCTGATCGTCTTTTTAGCCTTGCTGCTGGCCCGCCACTTCCTTGCCAAGACCCTGCATATCCATTTGATCGCCCTGGCGATTCCGCTGGCGGGATCGCTGGCGCTGATCCGCTTCGGCTTTTACCTGCTGCGCCGCGTCTTTGCGCGCCATGGCGAGGCCGGCGCGTCGATGCTGATGCTGGGGCGGATATTCTCCGGGCTGGTATGGCTGGGCGTGGCCCTGTACATCACCGGCCTGTGGCCGGACCTGCTGTCGTATCTGGACGAGACCACGCTGCCGCTGGGGCGCAACAAGATTTCAATCGCGGCTATCTTGCAAGCCATCATTTCCGTGGTGGTCATGCTGATGCTGGCGATGTGGGCCGGCGCCGCGCTGGAAGAGCGGCTGCTGAAGGTGGCCGGCCTGCATTCCTCGCTGCGCGTGGTGCTGGGACGTACCGGGCGCGCCGTGCTGATCCTGGTCGCCGTCTTGCTCAGCCTATCGATGGTCGGCATCGACCTGACCGTCTTGTCGGTCTTCGGCGGCGCCTTGGGAGTGGGGCTGGGCCTGGGCTTGCAAAAAATCGCCAGCAATTATGTGTCCGGCTTCATCATCCTGCTCGACCGCAGCCTGACCATCGGCGACATGATCACCGTCGATAAATACAGCGGCCAGGTGACCCACATCAATACCCGCTATACCGTGCTGCAGGGGCTGGACGGCACCGAATCGATCTTGCCGAATGAAATGCTGATTTCCGGCGCCGTGCAAAATCTATCTTTATCGGACAAAATGCTGTGGATCACCACCCAGGTCTCGGTGGCTTATGATACCGATCTGGACTTGATCTTGCCTCTGCTCGAACAGGCGGCAATGAGCGTGGAACGCGTTTCCAAGACCAAACTGCCGTCCGCCTACTTGCAGCGTTTCGGCGCCGATGGCCTGGAATTGCTGGTCGGCTTCTGGATCGCGGATCCGGAAAACGGCCGCAGCGGCGTGACGTCCAACGTCAATCGCGCGATCTGGAAAGTCTTGCAAGCCAATCAGGTTTCTGTACCTTATACACAACGCGAAGTGCGCATCATCGGCATGCCCGCTTTGCCCGGCCCCCTCTCTGTTGCGCCTGCTCCCTTAGTGAACGCTGAAACTAAGTAATCGTAGGAATCCTCGGTCGAAATGGCGTCAATTCATCGTACAATGGCGTCCAAACTGAGAAATATCGGCCCTTTCATAGGGCCGGCCTCGAGACGACATTCACTCTGGAGCAGTAATGATTTTAAGTTCAGGTTTAAACGCGACGCTTGATTTTCTGACGACGGGCATTACCGGTTTGTCAGGCTGGCAAGTATTTTTCTATACCTTGCTGGTTACGCATATCACCATCGCCAGCGTCACCATTTACCTGCACCGCCACCAGGCGCACCGCGCGCTGGAGTTACATGCGCTTCCCAGCCATTTTTTCCGCTTCTGGCTGTGGCTGACCACGGGCCAGGTGACCAAGGAATGGGCAGCGATCCACCGCAAGCACCACGCCAAGTGCGAAACCGAGGAAGACCCGCACAGCCCGGTTACTCGCGGCATCAAGAAAGTATTCTGGGAAGGCGCCGAACTGTACCGTGCTGAGTCGAAAAACCAGGAAACCCTCGATAAATACGGCCATGGCACGCCATCGGACTGGATCGAACGCAATCTGTACAGCAAATACAGCTGGCAGGGCGTGACTGCGTTGTTGCTCATTAACGTCGTCCTATTCGGCGCCATCGGCATCACCGTGTGGGCGGTACAAATGATGTGGATTCCGGTGACGGCGGCCGGCATCATCAACGGCATCGGCCATTACTGGGGTTATCGCAATTACGATTGCACGGACGCCGCCACCAACATCATTCCTTTCGGCATTTTGATTGGCGGTGAAGAGCTGCACAATAATCACCATACCTTTGCAACGTCGGCCAAACTGTCGTCAAAATGGTATGAATTCGATATCGGCTGGCTGTATATCCGCGTGCTGGAAAGCCTGGGCCTGGCCAAGGTCAAGAAACTGGCGCCGGCGCCCAAATTCTTGCATGGCAAACTGGAAGCCGACTTCGATACCCTGCAATCGGTCATCGCGAATCGCTATGACGTGATGTCGAAATATGCGAAGTCGATCAAGCATGCCTGGAAAGAAGAGATGGAACACTTGAAGGACAAGGCCCAGCTGGAAGCGCGCTTCCTGAAATCCTCGCGCAAATTGCTGCAGCGGGAACCGGGCAAGCTGGCCGTGCCCCAGCAGCAGCAATTGTCCGAGCTGTTCCAGCACAGCAAGGCGCTGGAAACCATGCATCATATGCGCGTCGAGCTGGGCGTGATCTGGGAGCGTTCGCACTTTACCCGCGACCAGTTGCTGCATCAGTTGCAGGACTGGTGCGCCCGCGCCGAAGCGTCGGGCATCAAGTCGCTGCAGGATTTCTCGCTGCGCCTGCGCAGCTACGCCTGATCTATCCCAACCTGTATGGAGCCCTGGCCGGCGGTGCACCGGCAGGGCGTCAAGCTCCGGTCTTCCCGGAGCTTTTTTTATGGTCAACAGCTGGGCGCCTCGAAAAGCTTACTGCGCAGCCCGCTATCGCGTCTCCGTTGCTCGCCGGCTCGGCGCCCCCGTACTTCCATACGGTTCCGCTACTCAACGCGCGAAGTTAATATCGCGGGCTTGCTCGCGACGGTTTTCGAGATGCCCGGCATGGGCCGAAAAATCTCCAGGCGATAAAAAAGCCGTTCAATGAACGGCTTTTTTGGCAAAGCATGCGGAGACCGGATTACTTGATCTTCGTTTCTTTGTACGTCACGTGCTTGCGTGCTTTAGGATCAAATTTCATGATCTCCATTTTCGCAGGCGTCGTACGCTTGTTTTTGGTCGTCGTGTAGAAATGACCGGTACCGGCGGTCGATTCCAGCTTGATTTTGTCGCGGCCTGATTTTGCCATGATAGCTCCCTTATTCTGCTAATTAGACTTTTTCGCCACGCGCACGCATATCGGCGAGAACGGCATCGATGCCGACTTTGTCGATTACGCGCAGACCGGCGTTGGACAGGCGCAGGGAAACCCAGCGATTTTCAGATTCAACAAAAATACGGCGATTCTGCAAGTTAGGCAAAAAACGACGTTTGGTTTTGTTGTTTGCATGGGAAACATTGTTGCCGACCATCGGCTTCTTCCCAGTGACTTGGCAAACACGTGCCATAACGCACTCCTTAAAGACATCCACAATTGGAAAAACGAGAGTATAACGAAAAAACCCAGGTTTATCAATGACTTGTGAAAAACAATTGTGTCATGAAATTTTAAATAATTTAACAATTGACGGGTACTGCCTGAGACGCTGCTTAAGAGCGGGTTTACGCCGGTAAACCGCAAACGGGGCGGGTCGAAAAACCCTAGCGAGCAAGCCCGCGATATTAACTTCGCGCGTTGAGTAGCGGAGCTGTGCGCACGCACGGGGGTGCCGAGCCAGTGAGCAACGGAGACACGAGAGCGGGCTGCGCAGTAGGTTTGTCGACTCGCCCTTATAGTTGGCCGTGTTCGGCGAAGGAGTGCACCTGGCGCCCGGCCACGACGAAATGGTCGAGGATGCGCACGTCGACCAGGGCCAGCGCCTGCAGCAGCGCGCGCGTCAGCAGTAAATCGGATTCGCTCGGCGCGGGCGTGCCGGAGGGATGATTGTGCGCCAGCATGACGCTGGCGGCATTCCTGGCCAGCGCTTCCTTGACCACTTCGCGCGGATAGACGCTGGTGTGCGTCAGCGTGCCGCGAAACATTTCCTTGGCGTCGATCAGGCGGTTCCTGACGTCGAGGAAGAGGACGACGAAGGATTCATGGCGCTTGTCGCTGAAAACAATGCGCAGGTAATCCTTGACGGATTGCGGCGAGCTG
Organism: Janthinobacterium sp.; assembly: GCA_036009485.1. Classification (GTDB taxonomy): domain Bacteria; phylum Pseudomonadota; class Gammaproteobacteria; order Burkholderiales; family Burkholderiaceae_D; genus Janthinobacterium. Next base: position 132 of record DASYLQ010000191.1, on the reverse strand, counting down.
AGCGTCTGGCCAGCCTGCAGTTCTTCTTCGATGGCGCGGCGGGCCAGTTCCCTGACTGCCTGCAGTTGCGCGAACTTGGCCGGTCCCATGCCGTGCAGCGCAGAAAATTGCGGCAGGGTGGCGCTGAACATC
>DASYLQ010000190.1:0-10022 GCA_036009485.1 Janthinobacterium sp. | reverse complement strand
CCAGCTCAGCCAGGTAGAACTGGCGCAGGCCAACCATACTTTTTCGCGCGGCGTCTGGCGCGACGAGGTCGCCGCCATCAGCGCCGACTGGATCACCTCATGGTGAAGCGCGTGCTGATGATCGCCTTCCACTATCCGCCCATGCGCGGCAGCAGCGGCATCCAGCGCACGCTCAAGTTCGCCTCCTATCTGCCGCGTTCCGGCTGGGAAGCGATGGTGCTGACGGCGCGCCCCCAGGCCTACCGCGAGACCAGTCCCGACCAGATGGCGGAAATCGGCGCCATTGAGCTGCGGCGCAGTTTTTCCCTGGATAGCGCGCGCCACCTGGCTCTGCTGGGCCGCTATCCAGCCGTGCTGGCCCTGCCCGACTGCTGGAATTCCTGGTGGTTGAGCGCGGTCCCGGCCGGCTTGCGCCTGATCCGCCGCCACCGGCCCGACGTCATCTGGTCCACCTATCCGATCGCCACGGCCCACCTGATCGGCCTGACGCTGCACCGCCTCAGCGGCATTCCCTGGGTCGCCGACCAGCGCGACCCGATGAGCGAGGACGGCTATCCATCCGACCCGCGCAAGCGGCGCCTGCACCGCTGGATAGAGGCGAAAATCCTGCGCCATGGCGCCGCCATGGTCTGCACCACGCCGGGTGCGCTGCTGGCCAGCCGGGAAGGTTTTCCCGAGCACGGTGGCCGCCTGCGCCTGATTGAAAACGGCTACGACGAAGAGGATTTCGCCGCGGCGGAGAACGGCGCCGGCGCCGGCCCAGGCCCGATCGGGCCGCGCCCGGCCCGGGCCTGCTTCCGGCTGTTGCACAGCGGCCTGGTCTACCCTTCCGAGCGCGATCCCGCGCCGCTGTTCGCCGCGCTGGCGCGCCTGCAGTCCGAGCAAACCATTGCGCCGCACAACTTCCGCCTGGTGCTGCGCGCCAGCGGCCACGACGGCTATCTGCGCGATCTGCTGCAACGCCACGGCATAGCCGGCCTGGTCGAACTGGCGCCGGCCCTGCCCTATCGCGCGGCGCTGGCCGAGATGCTGGAGGCCGACGGTTTATTGTTGCTGCAAGCACGTAATTGCAACCATCAAATCCCCGCCAAGCTCTACGAATACCTGCGCGCCGGCCGCCCCATCCTGGCCCTGACCGATCCGGCCGGCGACAGCGCCGCCAAGCTGCGCGCCTGCGGCATCGATACCCTGGCCCGGCTCGACTCGGCCGAGGCCATCGCCGGCGCGCTGCCGCGTTTCCTACAACTTGCCCGTCTTGGAGAAGCGCCGCTGGCGACGGCGGCCACCGTCGCCCTGCAATCGCGCGCTGCGCGCACCATCGAGCTGGCCGCGCTGCTGGACCGCGTGAGCCGGCGGGATATCCCATGAAAACATGCAGCGCCCTTTTCGTCCTGTTCAGCGCCGCCTTGGGCGCCGCCCCGGCCGCGCACGCCGCGGCCTGCACGCCGTATGCGCGCCACGCCCCGGGCGGCGATTACACCAATGCGGACGACCGCGGCGGCCTGGACATCGTTGAAAAATTCCATTTCACGATGCCGGTCGAAACCCTGGCCCATGGGCTTTCCGGATCGCTCGGTAGCGACATCGGCTATACGCTGGAGCATTTCCCCAACCATCACCGGGCCTTGTCCGCCATGGCCAGGCTGGGCTTGCGCGACAAGACGCCGCAGCCGGCCGGCGCGAAATATTCGATCGACTGTTATTTCGACCGCGCCATCCGTTTCGTGCCGAACGATGCCAAGGTGCGGCAGATCTATGGCGCTTACCTGCTGGCCGGCGGCCGCCATGACGAGGCGCTGCTGCAGTTGCAGGAGGCGGTCCGGCTGGAGCCGGATAACCCGACCGCCAACTACAACCTGGGCTTGATGTATTTGAAGAAGCAAGACTATGCGCAGGCGCGCCTGTGCGCGCGCAAGGCCTATGCGCTGGCTTTCCCCCTGCCCGGCCTGAAAAACAAGCTGATCGCGGCCGGCCAGTGGAACGAGGCCGAGGATCCACGCTAACAGCGCACCTCGAAAAACCTACTGCGCAGCCCGCTCTCGCGTGTCCGTTGCTCACCGCACCTACGTACGGTTCCGCTACTCAACGCGCGAAGTTAATATCGCGGGCTTGCTCGCGACGGTTTTTCGAGGTGCGCAACGGTGCGCTATTTGATGCCGTGGTGGTTCATCAAGTCGTATAGCGTGGGCCGGCTCACCCCCAGCAACTCGGCCGCCTTCAGGATATTCCCGTCGACCCGCGCCAGCGCCCTGACCATGACCTTGTACTCGGCGGCGTCGCGCGCCTGGCGCAGGTTGAGCGCGTCTTCCGGCGCCGGCGCTTCCGGCAAGCCCAGGTCGCCCTGCGCGATCAGCGGTCCGTCCGACATGATGACGGCGCGCTTGATGCAATTTTCCATTTCCCGCACATTGCCCGGCCAGCCATGGGCTTCGATCGCCGCCAGCGCATCGGCGGCGAAATGCAGCGCCGGCCGGCCTTCGCTGGCGCAAAACTTGTTCCTGAAATGGTGGGCCAGCAAGGCGGCGTCGCCGGCGCGCTCGCGCAGCGGCGGGATGCTCAGCACGATTTCGCTGAGGCGGTAAAACAGGTCTTCGCGGAAGCGTCCGGTTTCGGCCAGGGCTTTCAGGTTCTGGTGCGTCGCGCAGACAATGCGCACGTCGACGCTGATCTCGCCGCGGCCGCCGACGCGCTCGATCACCCTTTCCTGCAAAAAGCGCAGCAGCTTGGCTTGCAGGGCCGGCGCCATGTCGCCGATTTCGTCGAGAAAAAAGGTGCCGCCTTGGGCCAGTTCGATCTTGCCCAGGGTTTGCCGGGCGGCGCCGGTAAACGCGCCTTTTTCATGGCCGAACAACTCGCTTTCCAGCAGGGTTTCCGGGATCGCCGCGCAATTGATGGCGACGAAGCGCTTGTCGTGGCGGGCGCCGAGCGCATGCAGGCCGCGCGCCAGCACTTCCTTACCGCTGCCGGAGTCGCCCAGCAGCATCACGCTGGCCGAAGACGGCGCCACCTTCTCGATGCTGCGGCACAGTTTGAGCATGCCGGGATCGCGACTGACGATGCCGGCGAGCGGAGAATCGGCCTGGGTTTGCAGCATGCGCCGGTTTTCCCGCTGGATCGCATGCAGGTAAAACGCCCGTTCGATCACCAGTCCCAGCATGTCGGCGTCCAACGGCTTTTGATGAAAATCGTAAGCGCCCAGGCCGATCGCCTTGAGCGCATTGCCGCGCTCCTGGTTGCCTGAAAGGATGATCACCTTGGTTTCCGGAGCGATCGCCAGGATTTGCTGCAGGGTGGCGAGTCCTTCGGCGGCGCCATCCGGATCCGGCGGCAAGCCCAGGTCCATTGTCACGACGGCCGGCTGATGCCGCCGCAATTGGGCCAGCGCCGCTTCGCGCTCGCCGGCCAGCAAGACTTCATAGGCGTCCAAACTCCAGCGCAATTGCTTTTGCAGGCCGGGATCGTCTTCGATGACCAATAATTTTTGCTTTCCCATGTGTTGCGCCTCCGAGGATGGACATCAGGCCGCCAGGCCGTCTTGCTGATTTTCCTGATCGTCCTGACAAAGCGGCAGGATCACGCGGAACGTCGTGCCGGCGGCCGGGCGGCTCGTCACTTCGAGCCGTCCGCCCACTTCGCGGATGTATTCCCGGCTTTCAAACACGCCGATGCCCATGCCGGCCGGCTTGGTCGAATCGAAGGGCTTGAACAGGCGCTCGCGGATGAATTGTTCGCTCATGCCCTGGCCGGTATCGCCGATCTCGACCGCCGCCATGCGCTCCTGGCGCGACAGGCGCACCACCACGCTGCCATCGCTGGCCGTGGCCTCGATCGCGTTCTGGATGATGTGACCCAGCACGCGCTCGAGGCGGGCCTGGTTGGCCAGCACGGTCAGGCCGGCGTCGCGGATGTCCAGCCAGGGCGCCGGCTGGGCGCACGCCCTGGCCGCCACCACCGCGGCCAGCAGCTGGTCGACCGCCACCGGTGCGGCCAGCTCGCGCGCTTCGCCCCGGCTCAGCTTTTGCAGCAGCAAGGTCATCTTCCTGACCGAGTGGTCCAGGGTGCCCAGCAAGTCTTTCTGGAATTCGGGCTTGGCCTGGTGCTTTTCCGCATTACCGAGCAAGAGGGACAGCTGGGACACCAGGTTTTTCAAGTCATGCACGATAAAGGCCGACATCCGGTTGAACGATTCGAACTGGCGCGCCACCATTAGCGAGTCGGCCGATTCGCGGTGCGCCAGGTAGCCGGCGGCCTGGCTGCCGGCGATCTTCAGCAAGTCCCTCACTTCCCAGTTCAGCTGGATGCGGGTGCGCGGCTGCGCCAGCGCGACAAAGCCGAACAGGCGGCCGTGCAGCATCAGCGGCACCAGCAACCAGGCTTGTGGCAAGGCCAGCAGCCAGGCCGGCAAGACCAGTTCCCCATAGCGCGCCGCCTGACGCCGGCACTCGGGAATATCGATCACCCATTGCCGGGTTTCCAGGAAACGGCACAGGGCGGCGGCGGCCGGCTCGACCGCCTGTTGCGGCGCCATGTTCCAGCTCGCCACCGGCTCGCACAAGCCGTGTTCGCGGCGCAGCCACAGCGCGCCGGCCGGACTTTCGACCAGTTGCGCCACCGCCTGCACCGTGCGCTCGCCCAGCGCCGGGCCGTCTTCCGACAGCGCCCGGGTAAAGCGCAACCACTCGTGGCGGTAATCGAAAATCGCCTTGTAGAAATGTTTGTTGATGAATACCTTCAGCTTGGCGCGCAAGGCGCCGGAAAACAGCACGCCGGCCAGCAGCAGCAGCGCGCCGACCAGACAGGCAAGCTGCATCACCGGTCCCCAGGCGCCGCCGTAGTAGCGGATGTAATACGCACTCGAGGCCATCGCCAGCAGGTAGATGGCGCTGCCGAGCAAGGCGGCGGAGCGGAACATCAGCTGGCGCGACACGGCCAGTCCCAGCGCCCAGGCCGGATTGCGCGCCGCGGACAGGCCCAGCAGCGGCACGGTCAGCGCGTCGACGATGCCGCGCGCAGCGCGGATGTCGGGATTAATGTGACGCAGCAGCAAGGCGTCGCTGTACAGGTAAAAATCATAGGCGAACAGGCCGCCGATGCCGATGCAGGCGAATTTGACGCCCCAGCGCCGGTCCGGCGGCGTGTTGCGGTACAACTGCTCGACCAGCAGCATGCCCAGCACGGCCAGCAGCAAACGGCAAACCATGGTCGCCTGCCAGGCCGCCGCGGCGAATACGGCTACTCCCGCCAACGCGGCGGCGCCCAGCTGGGCCGCCGTGATCACGGCGATCGCCGGGAAAAACACCTTTACACGCAAACCCGAAGGCTGCAGCAACAGCAACAGGAACGCCAGCCAGGCGCCGGAACGCAGGATTTCCAGCACCTCGGCGGCCGGCAGCACCGGCGACGGCTGCGGTTTCGCCAGGGCGCCCGCCCATAGCGCCGTCAGCAGGCAGGCGGCGGCCAGCATGCATGCGGCGGGGTGGGCGCGCCAGTTGTGCCGCAGTAAGTTGTTGATTAGTACGAGGAACAAGGCCAGGAAAGCCAGCGCGGCCAGCCCATGGCTGAGCGCGGAGACATCGGATGGCAGATCGGCGGACGTCGCCAAGGGCTGCGCTGCCGCCTGCATTATCTGCTGCCCTTGCTAAACAAGACGACCTGGATGGTCTCGATCAGGATCAGCAGGTCGAGGAACAGGCTATTGTTCTTGACGTAATACAGGTCGTACTGCAGTTTGCGCACGGCGTCGGCTATCGAAGCGCCGTACTGGTAGCGCACCTGGGCCAGCCCGGTGACGCCGGGCTTGATGCTGTGCCTGACATTGTAATACGCCACTTCGGTATTCAACTGCTCGACAAAATAGGCGCGCTCCGGGCGCGGCCCGACGAAGCTCATTTCGCCCTTGAATACATTCAGCATCTGCGGCAATTCGTCGATGCGCAGCTTGCGGATCACCTGTCCGGCCCTGGTCACGCGCGGATCGTCGGTGCTGGCCCATAAGGGCTTGCCGTCCTTCTCGGCGTCGCTGCGCATGCTGCGGAATTTCAGTACATTGAACAGCTGGCCATCCTTGCCGACCCGCTCTTGCTGGTAAAACACCGGGCCGCCATCGTCGAGCCGTATCCACAAGGCCGTCAGCAGCATCAGCGGCAGCGTGGCCAGGCAGATCGCCGCGCTGGCGAGCAGGTCGAACAAGCGTTTGGACGTGGCGCGCACAAAGCTCTGGTCGAAACCGCCGCCGAAAATCAGGTAGCTCGGCTGCAGGGAATCGATGCGGATCTGGCATGCTTCGCGCTCGAAGAAGGTGGCGGCGTCGATGACGCGGATGCCGCCCAGCGCACACTCGAGCAATTGACGCACGGGGAAGGCGCCGTTGCGCCGGTTCGTCACCGAGACCACAATCTCGTGCACGTCATGCTTGCGCGCCGCCGCCGCCAGCAGCGTAGGCCCGGCCGGCAACAAAGCCGATGCCGGCACGCAGCGCTCCTCGCCCGCCACCTCGATGCAGCCGACCACGGTAAATTGATGAAAACCGAGCTTGCTGCCGGCCAGTTCCAGGCATTCGCTGGCCAGCGGACCGGTACCGATCAATATCAGGCGTCCCGCCAGCATCGTCGATTCCGCCGATTTAAAGACCACCAGCCGCGTCAGCAAGACGCCGGCGCCGCCCAACAGGAAGATCAGGCTGCCGCCGCCGCCGCGGCCGAAATGGATCGCCGGCACCATATGGATCAGCAAACTCAATAAGCCAAAACCCAGCGCAAAGGAAGGCATGAGGCGCAGCAGGGTATTGCGGATGGCTTCGCGCGAACGGTGCTGGTACATGCCCAGCGTGCTCATGCTGAAAACGACGACCAGCGCGAACGCCAGGGAGGACAGGTACAGGTTTTCCGCGCGCGACGACGCGCTGCGGCTGTCGGCCAGCAGGGTGGCCGTCGTCAGGGCTGCCGACAGCAAGAGGATCAGCACTTCCAGCAACAGCAGAATAAAGGCCATTTTTGACACATAATGACTGAAAATCCGGATCATGATGGCTCCTGCGCGTTGAAGAATATTGCAATATTGCCGAAAAAATATATTGAACCCCGATCATGGCGGACGGCCGTTTGGATTATGTTGACCCAACGCAACTATTTGGCGCAGCCGTATGAAACACGCCGAATTTCGCGCAACACATGACGCATCATGGTCAAATGCACTATAGTCATGCCTCTTCACAGAAAATATTGATGCCATGAAATTTGATGTTGCTATTGTCGGCAGCGGACTGGCCGGTTTGTCGGTCGCTCTGCACCTGGCGGAGACGCGCACCGTCGCGATCATTTCCAAACGCGCGCTGCTGGATGGCGCCAGCAACTGGGCCCAGGGCGGCATCGCCGCCGTGCTCGATTCCGGCGATAGCCACAAGGAACATATCGACGACACCCTGGTGGCCGGCGGCGGCCTGTGCGACGAGGCCGCAACCCGCTTCATCGTCGAGCATGGCCGCGAAGCGATCGAATGGCTGATCGCCCAAGGCGTGCCCTTCACCCGCGACGACAGCGCCGAGCTGGGTTACCACCTGACCCGCGAAGGCGGCCACAGCCAGCGGCGCATCATCCATGCCGCCGACGCCACCGGCCATGCGGTGCAAGTGACGCTGGAAGAAAAAGTCCGTTCCCACCCGAACATCACGCTGTTCGAGCATCACTGCGCGATCGACTTGATCACCTCGGACAAGCTGGAGCGCAAACCCGGCCCCGGCCAGGCGCAGCCGAAGTGCTACGGCTTGTACGTGCAGGATGAACTCACCGGCAAGGTCTTGACCTTTGCCGCGCAACATACCGTGTTGGCCACCGGCGGCGCCGGCAAGGTCTACCTGTACACCACCAATCCGGACACCGCTTCGGGCGACGGCATCGCGATGGCCTGGCGCGCCGGCTGCCGTGTTTCGAACATGGAATTCATCCAGTTCCACCCGACCTGCCTATACCATCCGTATGCGAAATCCTTCCTGATCACCGAGGCGATCCGCGGCGAAGGCGGCGTGCTGAAGCTGCCGCCGGAAGCGGGCGCGGCAGCCGGCCAGCGCTTCATGCTGACGCACGACGAGCGGGCCGAACTGGCGCCGCGCGACGTGGTGGCGCGCGCCATCGACTTTGAGATCAAGAAACGCGGCCTGGATTACGTCCACCTGGATATCAGCCACAAGCCGGCCGACTTCCTGATCGAACATTTCCCGACGATTTATGCGCGCTGCCTGGAACTCGGCATCGACATCACCAGGGAAGCCATCCCCATCGTGCCGGCCGCCCATTACACCTGCGGCGGCGTGGTCACCGACCTGTTCGGCCGCACCGACCTGCCCGGCTTGTACGCCGTGGGCGAAACGGCATGCACCGGCTTGCACGGCGCCAACCGCCTGGCCAGCAATTCGCTGCTGGAATGCCTGGTCGTCGGCCGCGCCTGCGCCACCGACATCGAGGGCCAGGAAAAGGATGACGTGCCGTATCTGCCGGACTGGGATGAAAGCCGGGTCACCGACGCCGACGAGGAAGTGGTCATTTCGCACAACTGGGACGAGTTGCGCCGCTTCATGTGGAATTACGTCGGCATCGTGCGCACCACCAAGCGACTGGAGCGGGCCCAGCACCGCATCGGCTTGCTGAAGGAAGAGATCGACGAGTATTACCGCAACTTCCGCATCACCCACGACTTGCTGGAGTTGCGCAACCTGGTCGACGTGGCTTCGCTGATCGTCAGCAGCGCGCTGACGCGGCGCGAGAGCCGCGGCCTGCATTACAGCCGCGATTATCCGGATACCTTGCCGAAAGCGATAGCCAGCGTGCTGACGCCGCCAAGGCGCGGCTGATATTCAGGAAAGCAAGGGCTTTTCCGCCGCCTCGACGATGCGCAGCGAGTAATCGGTGGCGCGGATATCCTTGGTCAGGCTGCCGATCGAAATCCGGTCGACGCCGGTCTCGGCAATCGCCCGCACGGTGTCGACATGGATGCCGCCTGACGCTTCCAGCAAGGCGCGCCCCGCCGTCGCCCGCACCGCCGCGCGCAGCATGTCCAGGCTGAAGTTATCCAGCAATACCGACGTCGCGCCGGCGCCCAGCGCCTCGTTCAATTGTTCCAGGTTTTCCACTTCGACCTGGATCGTCACGCCGGCCTTGACCTTGCGCGCCGCCTGCAGCGCCGCCGTCACGCCGCCGGCCGCGGCGATATGGTTTTCCTTGATCAGGATGCCGTCGTACAGGGCCAGGCGCTGATTCTTGCCGCCGCCCACGCGCACCGCGTATTTCTGCGCCAGGCGCAAGCCCGGCAAGGTCTTGCGCGTGTCGAGGATGGACGCCCGGGTGCCGGCGATGAGATCGACATAGCGCCGCGTCGCCGTCGCCACGCCGGACAGCAATTGCAGGAAGTTCAGGGCGCTGCGCTCCGCCGTCAGCAAGGCACGCGCCGGCCCGGTGATCGTGCAGACGACGCTGCCAGCCTCCATCAACTCGCCTTCGGCATAGGCCCAGCCGATGTCGATGCCGCTTTCCAGGCTTTTCATGATGCCTTCAAACCAGGGCGCGCCGCACAGCACCGCCTCTTCGCGGACGATGACGCGGGCCGTGACGCGGCCGTCGGCCGGCACCAGTTCGCCGGTCAGGTCGCCGCTGCCGACATCTTCCAGCAGCGCCGCCAGCAAATTGGCTTCATAGGCGCGCGCCAGCGCCGCATCGAAAGGCGCGTAGGGATTTTTCAGGGTGCTCATGCCGGACCGATCCCCGCGAACAGCTTGCCTTCCGCGGCCAGGTCCGGGCCCGGTTTCACGCCGGCCTTTTTGGCGGAGGCGAAATCGAGCATGCGCTTGATCGAAGTCACGGCTTGCGCGCCGACGGCAGGATCGACCCGGATTTCGTTCGTCATGTTTTCCAGCACCTCGGCCAGGTTTTGCAAGCCATTCATCGCCATCCATGGGCAGTGGGCGCAACTCTTGCAGGTGGCGCTGTTGCCGGCGGTCGGCGCTTCGATGAAGGTCTTGCCCGGCGCCGCGG
>DASYLQ010000189.1:0-13280 GCA_036009485.1 Janthinobacterium sp. | reverse complement strand
AGCATTCCGCCACGCCGGCGTATACCCTCAGCAGTGAAGTCTATGAAAGCCAATTCGCGTCCGGCATCGCGAGCTTGCTGCCGGGCTTGCTCAGCACCAGCGATCTCGTATCGCAGGGGAAATTGCCGGCCACGGCCCTGTTCGCACCGGATTCCCTTCCGCAAGGGGCTGGGGCGTCGGCCTATTTCGCTGCGGGCAACCTGATCCAAAGCAGTTACCGCATCGCCTATCGGGCGGACGCGGCGGCCCACCCCTGCAATACGGATCCGGCCAATCCGCTCAATTGCAACCCGCAAAACGGCTTGCGCAAGTTCACCGTCAACAATGACTTGCGCATTTACCTGCCGTCTGTGCCGCTGATGTTGTGCGGCGGCCAGAATGATCCGACGGTGCCGTTTTATAACACCAACGCCGCCGCCGCCTATTTCACGGCCAGGGGCCTGGGTTCGACTGCGCTGACCGTGGTCGACCTGGAGACGATCCAGGGCGCGCTGGATCCCTACCTGGTGCCAAAACTGGGTTTTGCCGCCGCCAAGCTAGCGCTCAGGGCCGAAGCCATTGCCCAGGGCAACGATCCCGACGCCGCCGTGGCCAGCAGTTATCACGCCGGCCTGGTGGCGCCGTTTTGCCTGATCAGCACGCGCGATTTTTTCCTGAAATAGGAAGCGGACGAGCTCTTATTGCATGCTCATTGCATGCTATATTTCCGTGTGCATGAATGGCCGACATTGCAATGTGGTGTCTTTGGCCATTATCGGGCGATTTCCTCAGCTTTTTTCTATACAAGCGCGCCGAACGGTGGCATATTAGCTGAGTTGCGAAAAGCACGCCCGTTCGCTTTACGCCAATAAAAATATTAACAAGGAGACATAATGCGTCAAACTACACTTGTGCTGACTTTGCTGACCGCGTCCATCCTGTCGGCTTGCGGCGGCGGCAGCGCCACACCCGGCGATCAAACCCTCAAAGTCCAATTTGCTTCCGAAGTCTCGTTCGGCGACAGCCTGTCCGACGTCGGTTCGTATGCAGTCGGCACGGTCAAGGCCCTGGGCGGCGGCAAGTTCACCATCAATGGCGACAATACCGCGATCAATCCTACATTGACCGGCAAGAACTGGACCGAATTGATGGCGGCCCAGTTCAGCCTGCCCGCGCCTTGCCCGGCCCAGACCGGCCTGACCGGCGACGCCAGCCAGGGTTTCTCGGTGCCGGTGGTGAACCATGCCGGTTGCTTCAGCTACGCCCAGGGCGGCGCGCGCGTGACCAATCCCGTCGGTCCGGGCAATGCGCTGGCCGGCTCGCCGCTGGGCGCGCTGACGGTACCGGTCTCCACCCAGATCCAAAACCACTTGGCCGCGGTCGGCGGCAAATTCTCGGGCAAGGAAATTGTCTTCGTGATGGCGGGCGGTAATGATACCTTGTTCTTGCTGACGCAACTCACGACCGACGCCACCGCCGCGGGAACGGCCGCCGGCGCCACCGCCGGCGCCAGCACCTTCGCCAGCACCCTGGTCGGCTTGCTGGCCGCCGGCGCCACCAATCCAGCCACGGCGGCGCAAGCCATCGGCACTGCCCTGGCGACGGAAAACGCGAATCCGAACCACACCACCACCAGCCTGGTGACGGCGGCGGTCGGGGCCGCGGCTATCCAGCCCGGCAATTCCGCTGTGGCGTCGCCGGCCGTGTATGGTCCGATGGTCGCCAGCGCGCAAGCGGCCGCCACCACCGCCGGCACCACGGCGGGCAACACGGCCGCTGCCGCTTACGTCGCCGCCAACGGTCCCGCCCTGGTGACTGCGATGGCCACCGCCGGCGCGCAACTGGCGAACCTGGTGGAAACCCAGATCGTCGCCAACGGCGCCAACTATGTGACCGTCAACAATCTGCCGGATGTCGCGACGACGCCGTCGGGCCGCGCGCAAGGCGCCTCGGCCCAGGCCCTGATCGCCGCCATGGTTACCGCCTTCAATACGCAATTGGCGAACGGCCTGGCGAACGATCCGAAAGTGCTGGTGGTCGACGTCTACGCCGTCAGCCATGACCAGGCCACCAATCCGGCGCCGTACGGCCTGACCAATGTGACCGACCCTGCCTGCGACCTGAGCACCGCCAAGAACCCGCTGCAAAGCTCGCTCGTCTGCAACGCCAGCAACCTGATTCCTGGCGACGTCAGCCACTACTCGTTCGCCGACACCGTCCATCCGACGCCGTTCAATAACCTGCTGCTGGCGCGCTACGTGTCGCAGAGAATGGTCGTCAAGGGCTGGATTTGAGCGCTCCATGCGCGGCGTGCCGGCTGGTACGCCTGGCGCATGGGCAATGAATAAAAGCCGGGCTGGCCGCAGCCCGGACCCAATGAGGACCAGGAGACAATATGAACATTCGTTTGAATAGCGCGGTAAAAATGCTGGCGCTGGTGGCCGCCATGGGCATGGCCTCGTCCGCCTCGGCGCAAAGCGTGGGCCAATGGTTTGGCGTGGTCGGCGTCAACAAGATCATGCCGAAAGTGGAAAGCGGGGAAGTGAGCGCGCCGGCGCTGCCGAACAGCACGGCCGGCGTCGGCAACGACACCCAGCCGATCTTTAACATCGGCTATATGATCACCGACCATATCTCGGCCCAGCTGGATCTGGGCCTGCCTTACACCAACGAATTCTACGGCACCGGCGCCCTGCAAGGTTCGGGCAAGATCGGCACGGCCGAGGTGCTGCCGCCGACGGCGTTTGCACAATACCGCTTTTTTGAACCGAACGCGGTGATCCGCCCGTATGTCGGCGCCGGCATCACCTATGCCTACTTCCGTAAGGAAACCGGCTCCGGCCAGTTATCGGCCCTGCTCAATACCGGCGGCCCGGACACCAGCTTCCACCTGGATAACAGATGGGGAGCCAGCGTCCAGCTCGGCACGACGGTGGCGATCAACCAGCGCTGGTTCGCCGACATCGGCATCATCAAGACCTGGCTGAAAACCCAGGCCACGTATTCGACCGGCCAGACCCAGGACATCAAGCTCGATCCTGTTTCCGTCAACGTCGGCATCGGCTACCGCTTCTAAGAGGCTATTCCGGTAGGGAGGCGCGGATGGCGATGCCCGGCGAGCGCGGACCAGGCGGGAGGAGAACGCATGGCTAGCCATCATGGCTGGCCATGCTACGACGAGCAACGCCGTCCCCGCTCGCCAGGCGCGCCAGCAGCGACGCATTACCTACTGGAATAGACTCTAAGCCTGTGCCAACATAAAAAACCGCCGCGGCCGGCAGCCGCGGCGGTTTTTTTCGTCTAATTTATTGGAAAGCCTGTATCCCCGTCTGCGCCCGGCCCAGGATCAGGGCATGGATGTCGTGCGTGCCTTCGTAGGTATTCACCACTTCCAGGTTGAGCATGTGGCGGATCACGCCAAACTCGTCGGAAATGCCGTTCCCGCCCAGCATGTCGCGGGCGACGCGGGCAATGTCCAGCGACTTGCCGCAGGAATTGCGTTTCATGATGGACGTGATTTCCACCGCCGCCGTGCCGGCATCTTTCATGCGTCCCAGTTGCAAACAGCCTTGCAACCCCAGCGCAATCTCGGTCTGCATGTCGGCCAGCTTCTTTTGCACCAGCTGGTTGGCGGCCAGCGGACGGCCGAATTGCTGGCGGTCGATGACGTACCGGCGGGCGATGAACCAGCATGCTTCGGCCGCGCCCAGCGCACCCCAGGCGATGCCGTAGCGCGCCGAGTTCAGGCAGGTGAACGGGCCTTTCAGGCCGCGCACCTCGGGGAAGGCGTTTTCTTCGGGACAAAAGACATCGTCCATGACGACTTCGCCGGTGACCGAGGCGCGCAAGCCGAACTTGCCGTGGATCGCAGGCGCCGACAGCCCGGCCATGCCTTTTTCCAGGATGAAGCCGCGGATATCGCCCATATCGTCCTTGGCCCAGACCACGAAGACGTCGGCGACCGGGGAATTGGTGATCCACATCTTGGCGCCCGTCAGCGCGTAACCGCCCGCCACCTTTTTGGCGCGGGTGATCATCGAATTCGGATCGGAGCCATGGTTCGGCTCGGTCAAGCCGAAACAGCCTATCCACTCGCCGCGGGCCAGCTTCGGTAAAAATTTCTGGCGCTGGGCTTCGCTGCCGAACTCGAAGATCGGCACCATCACCAGCGACGACTGCACGCTCATCATCGAGCGGTAGCCGGAATCGATGCGCTCGACTTCGCGCGCGATCAAGCCATAGCTGACGTAGTTCAGGCCGGGTCCGCCGTATTGTTCGGGAATCGTCGGCCCCAGCAGGCCCAACTCGCCCATCTCGCGGAAGATCGCGGTATCCATTTTTTCATGGCGGAACGCTTCCAGCACGCGCGGCGCCAGCTTGTCCTGGCAATACGCGGCGGCGGCGTCGCGCACCATGCGTTCTTCGTCGCTCAGCTGGGACGACAGCAGCAGCGGGTCGTCCCAGTGGAATTGCGCCTTGGCGCGGGATGGGCTCATCTTGGCTCCTGGTTTGTTGGTCAGGGTTGCAGCACGCTGCCGAACTGGCCGCCGTGGAAGATCAGCGGCGGTTGCGGCAAGTACGCGCATTGCTCGACTTCGCCGACGAAGATCACATGGTCGCCTTCCGGGTAGCGGCTGCGGTTGTGGCATTCGAACCAGGCCGATACGCCCTTCAGGATCGGATGGCCGGTGCGCGACAGTTCATACTCGACGCCTTCGAAGGGATCGGGCATGCGGCGGGAAAACAGCTTTGCCAGGTGGGCCTGCCCGGCGCCGAGCACATTGATGACATAATGCGAATTGCCGCTGAAGATGGGCAGGCTGTTGGCGCCCTTACCCAGGCTCCATAGCACCAGCGGCGGGCTCAGCGACACGGAATTGAAGGAGCTGGCCGTCAAGCCGCGAAAGCTGCCGTCCGCCAGGCGGGTGGTAATCACCGTGACGCCGGTGGCGAATTGCGCCAGCGCCTGGCGGAAATGCACAGTGTCGAATTCAGGGGCCGCGGCGCGAGGGGAGCTTGTGTTCATGATGGCGCCATTATGCCAAAGAATGGCGGGACCATGCGGACCGTCGTTTTGCCGCAGCGCGCGGCGCCGATAGGGGGTGCGGTTGGCCACGGTTTGCGTTAGAGTGATCGATCAGGGATTTCACTGGCTTGGGGTGTCTACATGACTACGAATGGAAAGACTGAAGTTGCCGTGCTGGGGGGCGGATGCTTCTGGTGCACCGAAGCGGTGTACCGGGAAGTGAAGGGCGTCACGAAAGCGGAGTCCGGTTATACCGGGGGCCAGCAAGCCGATCCGACCTATGAACAGGTCTGCGCCGGCAACACCGGCCATGCCGAGGTGGTGCGGCTGGAATTCGATCCGGCCGTGATCAGCTACCGCGACTTGCTGGAAATCTTTTTCACGATCCACGATCCGACCACGCTGAACCGCCAGGGCAACGACGTCGGCACCCAGTACCGCTCGGTAATCTATCACCAGTCGCCGGAGCAGGAAGCCACGGCGCGCCAGGTCATCGGCGAAATGGCCGGGGTCTGGGACGCTCCCATCGTCACCCGGCTGGAACCGGCGCAGACCTATTACAAGGCCGAGGAGTACCACCAGGATTATTTCCGCCAGCATCCACTGCAAGGCTATTGCGCCTTCGTGGTCGGCCCGAAAGTGGCGAAGTTCAGGAAAACCTTTAGCGAACGACTGAAATAAGAAAGGGGCCGCCGCCGTAGTCGCAGCGGCATGGCGGCAAGCCTAGATCGAGCTGAGAGCCTTGACCGGCGCCTGAGCCTGATCGTACATATAGTGGCGCGACCATGGCAGCGCGGCCGAATGGCGGCCGGCCTTGCCGCAGACGATCTGGTACAGGCTGATCCAGTCCTGCTCGAAGGCATAGGTGCAGCCGGCCAGGTAGACGTGCCAGATGCGGAAGCGCTTGTCGCCTGCGATGCGGCGCACCTCGGCTTCGTTGGCCTCGAAATTATCGGTCCAGATGGAGCAGGTTCTGGCGTAATGGCGGCGCAGGTTTTCCACGTCGAAGGCTTCCAGCGAACCTTGCTGCATCGCCTTCAGCACCTGGCCGATATGCGCCAGCTCGCCGTGCGGGAAAACGTATTTTTCGATGAATTCGCCGCCGCCGTAGGGCGTTTGGCCATTGTCCGGATCGGTCGAGGTAATGCCGTGATTCATCACCAAGCCATCCGGCGCCAGCAGCTTGTTGATGATGGAAAAATATTCGGGCAAGTGCTTCAAGCCGACGTGCTCGAACATGCCGACGCTGGTGATGCGGTCGAACTGGCCGCTGACGTCGCGGTAATCCTGCAGGCGGATCTCGATCAGGTGCTCCAGCCCGGCGCGTGCGACGCGCTCGCGCGCCAGCGCCGCCTGGTTTTCCGACAGCGTGATGCCGACGCATCTGGCGCCATATTTTTGCGCCGCGCGCAGCACCAGGGCGCCCCAGCCGCAGCCGATGTCGAGCAGGGTCTGGCCCGGCTGCAACTGGATTTTTTTCAGGATATGGTCGATTTTCTTGATCTGGGCCTCGGCCAGCGTTTCATCGCCGTTTTCGAAATAGGCGCAGGAATACACCATGTCGGGATCGAGGAAGTGCTGGTAGAAATCGTTCGAGACGTCGTAGTGGTAGCGGATCGCCTCGGCGTCCTTGCGCTTGTCGTGGCCCACGGTGCGCACGATGCGGGCGAACTTGCCTTCGGCTTTCAGGGTGGTGCGGGCCAGGGCGTTGACGATGGAAATCATGTCGTTGGCCGCGCCCTTGACTTCGATATTCCCTTCCACATAGGCGCTGCCCAGGTTCGACAGCGAGGGGGTCAGCAGGTAGCGCGCCGCCGACGCGCGCGGCAGGCGGATGGTCACGCGCGGCGCTTCGGCAGACAGGTCGATGTGTTGCCCGTTCCATAATTCAATGCGCAAAGGAAGGGCGATCTGGCCGCGAATACCTGCGATCCAGGCGCTGAGTTGTTTTTGTACAAACAAAATAGCCTCCGGTTAAGCGGCAGCCCGAATCTGCCGCGGGTTCAGAAACAACAAAGTCAATAACAAAATCGATCCAGTAACCCGCCGGAGATGAGGATGTATAACGATCCCTTGTCAGCCTCAGGGTTGCAGACGCTGTCGCAGCCAGCTGCCGTCGGCTTGCAACGTAAATACAATGCGGTCGTGAAAGCGCGACCGCCGGCCTTGCCAAAATTCGATCCGTTCCGGTTCCAGGCGGTAGCCTCCCCAGTGCGGCGGACGCGGCGGATGCTCGCCGTGGCTGCCGGCCACGGCGGCAAAATTCGCCTCCAGCCTGTCGCGGCTGGCGATGCCCGCACTCTGGGCCGATGCGATCGCCGCCAGCCGGCTTTTCAAAGGGCGGCTGTGGAAATAATGGTCGCTCTCTTCTTCCGAAGTCTTGATCACGCGGCCCTCGATGCGCACTTGGCGCTCGAGCTCGCTCCAGAAGAATAGCAGAGCCGCGTAAGGTTTGCTGGCGAGCTCAGTGCCCTTCCTGCTGGCGTAATTCGTGTACCAGGTAAAACCGCGGCTGTCGTACTGCTTGACCAGCACGATGCGCGAACTGGGTTTGCCGTCCGCGCCCACCGTCGCCAGGCTCATGGCGTTGGGCTCGTTCACCTGCGCCTTCAGCGCTTCCTCGAACCACTTGCCGAACTGGGCGATCGGGTCTTCCAGCACGTCCGATTCAAGCAGGCTGGCCTGGCTGTAATCGGTGCGCAAATCGGCCAGCGAAGGTCCCGGTTCACTGTCCAGCGCGGCGCGGCGCTGCTGCATCGCCGCGCCCAGCTGCGCCATCTGCTGGGGAGTGAACAGACGCTTGGCCATCGGCGCCAGCGAGCCTTCTTCTTTCGTCATGTGCGCCGTGTAGGCCGCGGTGAAACGCTCGACCTGCTGCGCGTCCAGCTGCGCCGAGGAAGCGTCGGCGACCTGTCTCAATTGCGCCGCGATGCTTTCCCACGCCAGATCCATGGCTTCATGGTCGGCGAGGATTTCCGGCACCAGCGTCGCCAGCAGGGCGGCATCGTCGCCGCCAGCGCTTTGCAGCAGCATCGGCATCAGGTTTTCTTCCTCATCTTCGTGGTGCAGGTGGGCGGCGCGATCGAAATATTTCAGCACCGCAGACGCGGCCTGTTGCGCCTCGCCGCTGGCCCCGTGTTGTGGCAAATAGTGTAGCAAATTTTGCAGAGTTGTGATTTGCTTACGAATCTTGTCGTGGCAGCTCTTCAGGAAGGCGATCGGCTGGTCGAAGCCGGGGGCGGGGGTGGGCAGGAAATCGGTCATATTCAGCTTTCAGGAGGCGGTAAACTGCGGGGCGGCCCCTTGCGGGAACCTCGAAAAACCTACTGCGCAGCCCGCTCTCGCGTCTCCGTTGCTCACCGTACCTGCGTACGGCTCCGCTACTCAACGTGATATCGGGCTTGCTCGCTACAGTTTTTCGAGGTCCCCTTGCGGGGACCGTTTGATCGGACCATTTTAGAATATCCTGGATGGCCGTGTCCGCTAAAATACGGACATGAACACAATCGCACCCCCCATCTTGCCGTCCGGCGTCGCCGAGGTCGACTTCGAGCGGCGCTTCGGCGGCATAGCCCGGCTCTACGGCAGCGCCGCGCTGGCCCGCTTCCGCCAGGCCCACGTCTGCGTGATCGGCGTCGGCGGCGTCGGCTCCTGGGTGGTCGAGGCGCTGGCCCGCAGCGCCATCGGCCGGCTGACGCTGATCGACCTGGACAACGTTTCCGAATCGAATATCAATCGCCAGATCCAGGCCATGAGCGACACCATCGGCCAGGCCAAGATCGCCGCGCTGGCCGAACGCATCGCCCTGATCAATCCGTTTTGCCAAGTCAATCTGGTCGAGGATTTCATCGCCGCCGACAATCTGGACCGGATGATAGGCGCCCATGGCTTCGATTACGTCATCGACGCGATCGACAGCGTCAAGGCCAAGGCCGCGCTGATCGCCTATTGCCGCGACCACGGTATTGACTTGATCACCATCGGCGGCGCCGGCGGCCAGATCGACCCGACCCGGATCGATATCCGCGACCTGGCCAGGACCGAACAGGAGCCGCTGCTGAAGATGGTGCGCAAGCGCCTGCGCAACCAGTATGGTTTTCCTCGCGGCGAAAAGAATAAATTCCATGTCGACGCGGTGTTTTCGATGGAGCCGCTGCGCTTGCCGGAGACGGAAGAAGTGTGTGCTGTCGATGGCGATGCGCGCGACGCCGTGACCGGCTTGAACTGCGCCGGTTTCGGTTCCAGCATGGTCGTCACCGCCAGCTTCGGCATGGTGGCGGCCGGACATTTGCTGCGCAAGCTGGCCGAGCAGGCGACACCGGCGGCCATGCCGGCGGCGGCTCCCCTGACTCTGGCCAGCGTTTAAGCGGCGCCCAGCCGCTTGTCAGGCGACCTCCGCCCGGCTGCCGTCCTGTTCCCGGCCGAGCCGGCGCGAGGCGAGAATCCTGTAGTCGCCGGTTTGCGTCGTCGATTCGGCCAGCACCATTTCATCGGCGCGCCACAGCAGGGGCGCAAACGGCGCCGGCGGCGGCGGACTGGCCTTGCGCCGTAGCGTGATGTGCGGATGGAAGCGGTCTTGTTCGTAGGCCGGCGCGAACTGCGCCGCCGTCAGCGCCTGCATCAGCGCCGCGCGCAATGCCAGCAGTTCCGGCGGCGGCGCGCGCATGCCGGCCCAGGCGATCTGGTGGCTGTCGAAATAACCGCGGCGGTCGATTTCCAGCGTCATCGGCCGCGCCGGCAGCGTCGCCAGGATGTGCCGCAAGGCCGGCAGCGCGTCGTCCGGGCGCTGGCCGAGGAAAGCCAGGGTCAGGTGCAGCTTGTCGGGCCGGGTCGGCTTGCCGTCGAGGCCAGCCTGCAGCCGCACCAGGGCGGCGCGGACGGCGGCATCCGGCCATAAGGCAAAAAAGAGTTTTTTCATGGACGGGGTGGGGCAACAAGCTGGTACAAAAAAAGCCGGCCGGGCCGGACCGATAGCGTTATTTGCCGCGGCCGTTTTGTTATCATGATGCCGCGCTTTGCTCCGGGTGTTCACTGGCCGGCAAAGTTACACTGAACCTCTTGAAAGATTACACCATGATGCGTTGTTCCGTTTTCCTCGCCCTGATTTGCGCGCTCGCCGCTTCGATGGCGCAAGCCGCCGCCCAGACCACTCCCGCCGCAGCGCCGGCTGCCCTCTTTTCCGCTTCGCCCGGCCCCGCCGCCGACACGCTGGTCGTCACCGACAACAAGGTCGGCACCGGCAAGGAAGCGCTGGCCGGCGCCAAGGTGGTGGTCAATTACACCGGATGGCTGTACCGTCCGATGGCGAAAAACTGGCGCGGCAAGAAGTTCGACAGTTCGATCGGCCGCGAACCGTTCGAGTTCACGCTGGGCCAGGGCATGGTCATCAAGGGCTGGGACCAGGGCGTCAAGGGCATGAAAGTGGGCGGCAAGCGCACCCTGATCATCCCGGGCGACCTGGCCTACGGCCCGCGCGGCGCCGGCAACGGCGACATCCCGCCGAATTCCCCGCTGATTTTCGAAGTCGACCTGCTCGACGTGAAATAAGGCCGGCCAGGGCAGGCAACGGCAGGGCCGGCGCGGCGCGCCTGACCGCCCGTCCGCAAAGCGGGTAGACTAATGAATCGGACCATTCGTTCTTCAACCCGCAAGCGGAGCTGCCCCATGAACATCGCCAATAACGTCACTGAACTGATCGGCAATACACCGCTGGTTCGCCTCAACCGCATGGCGGCCGGCGCCGGTGCCACCGTGCTCGCCAAACTGGAATTCTTCAACCCGGCCCACAGCGTCAAGGACCGCATCGGCCTGTCGATGATCGAGGCGGCCGAGGCGGCTGGCCTGATCCATCCCGACACCATCATCCTGGAGCCGACCAGCGGCAATACCGGCATCGCGCTGGCGATGGTCTGCGCCGCGCGCGGCTACCGCTGCACCCTGGTCATGCCCGACACCATGAGCCGCGAGCGGCGCATCCTGCTGCGCGCCTACGGCGCCGAGCTGGTGCTGACGCCCGGCAGCGAAGGCATGCTGGGCGCCATCCGCCACGCCGAGCAACTGGTCGCCGCCGACCCGCGCTACCTGATGCCGCAGCAATTCAACAATCCCGCCAACCCCGAAGTGCACCGCAAGACCACCGCCGAGGAAATCTGGCGCGACACCGACGGCCAGGCCGACATCCTGGTGGCCGGCATCGGCACCGGCGGCACCATCACCGGCGCCGGCGAAGTGCTGAAGGAGCGCAAGCCCGGTTTCCAGTGCATCGCGGTGGAACCGGAAGCGTCGCCGATGCTGTCGAAGGGAACCAAGGGGCCGCATCCGATCCAGGGCATCGGCGCCGGCTTCGTGCCGAAGGTCTTGAATACGCACATCTACGACGAGATTATCGCCGTCAAGAACGACGACGCCTTTGCCCTCGCGCGCCAGGCGGCGCGGGAAGAGGGCTTGCTGGTGGGGATATCCTCCGGCGCCGCGCTGTGGGCCGCCTTGCAGGTGGCGCGCCGGCCTGAAAACGAAGGCAGGATCATCGTGACGATCATTCCTTCGTTCGGCGAGCGCTACCTGAGTACCGCTTTATATGCCGGCCTGGAGTAGGCCGGCGCGTCATTACACCGCCTGCCCGTGCAGGCAGCATTCGTGCGCGGTGGTGCCCATCTCCACTTGCAGCGTGGAGTGGTGGATGGCGAATTTTTCCCTGAGCTGGACGCCGATGGCATCCATCGCGCCGTCGCCCGGATAACCGGCCGGCATCACCAGGTGGGCGGTGAGCGCCGTCTCGGTGGTGCTCATGGCCCAGATGTGCAGGTCGTGCACTCCGCTGACGCCGCTGCCGGCGCGCAGGAATTGCTCGACCTTGGCCGCATCGACATTGTCCGGCACGGCCGCCAGCATCATCCGCAGCGATTCGCTCAGCAGCGACCAGGTGCTCAGCATGATCATCAGCACGATGGCCACGCTGACCGCCGGATCCAGCCAGAACCAGCCCGTATACATCACCACCGCGCCCGCCACCAGCACCGCCAGCGAAATCGCCGCATCGGCCGCCATGTGCAGGTAGGCGCCGCGGATATTGATGTCGCCCTTGCTGCCGGCGACGAACAACCAGGCCGAGAAACCGTTGACGGCGATGCCGATCGCCGCCACCAGCGACACCGTCAGCCCCGCCACCGGATCCGGATGCCACAACTGGCGCACGGCTTCCCAGGCGATGGCGCCGCAGGTCAGCATCAGCAGCATCGCATTGAACAGCGCCGCCAGCATCGAGGTACTGCGCAAGCCATAGGTGAAGCGGCCGCTCGGCTGGCGCCTGGCGAGGATCGCCGCGCCCCAGGCCAGCGTCAGGCCCAGCACGTCGGACAGGTTATGCCCGGCGTCGGCCATCAGCGCGGTCGAATTGGCCAGGAAACCATAGACGAATTCGATGACGACGAAAATCGAGTTCAGCGCGATGGCGATGGCGAAGGCGCGGCCCTGGGTGGCGGGATCGCCGTGGTGGTGATGGTGGCCGCCATGGCCATGGTCGTGCCCGTGCCCGTGAGTGTGGCCGTGACCGTGCGCGGCGTGATCGTGGCCGCGGGCCTCGTGCCGGTGCGTGGAATGATCGTGTGCGGCATGCCCGTGTTGGCCATGCTGGTGATTGTGCTCATGCTTATGGCCGCGGGCGCGATGGTCGCCGTGGTCATGGTCGTGGTCGTGTGGGCCGCTCATGCTTCTGTTCCTGTGGTCGGTTCGGCGATATGTTCCAGCATATCGGCCAGGACACCGCTGATGTGCGCATCGGCGGCGGTGTAAAAAACCTGCTTGCCATGGCGCTCGGACTTGACGATGCGCGCCGCGCGCAGCAGGCGCAGGTGGTGGCTGACCAGCGAGCTGCTGAGCTGCAGCGCGGCGGCGATGTCGCTGACCGCGATCGGCGTCGTCACGCAAGCGAGCACGATGCGTAAGCGGGTCGGGTCGCCCAGCAAATGGAACAAGTCGGCCAATTGCGCGATCGAGCTATCGGATTCGGTGAAAAGGAGCATGGCATAACATATGAAGAGGTGTTCACATGTTATGCCATGTCATGGGAAACGGCAAGGAAAACCGTGGCGAAGATGGCGTTTATCAGGCCGAATCCGCTTCCGGTGGCATCGCTGCACGCGGGAACTGTAAATAAATTCCTGTTGGAATTTCCTGACTCACATTCAAGGAGGCCCGTGGATAAAGTTCCCTATTGCTCTTGCAGATAAGGGGAAATACCATGAATCTGTTCCAGGGCGATACCGCGGCTCTCGCC
>DASYLQ010000188.1:0-1910 GCA_036009485.1 Janthinobacterium sp. | reverse complement strand
GACATAATCGTCCCAGGTGGTCTGGCCCAGCGACCGGTCGGGATTGCGCCACGACACCAGGAACACCGTGTTGCCCTGCTCGACGGCATAGCGCACCAGGGAGTTTTCCGGCTGTAAGTCGAGGATGTAAAACTTGTTGATGCAAGGAGGCACCATCAGCAGCGGGCGCTGGTGCACGGTCGGCGTCGCCGGCGTGTACTGGATCAGCTGGAACAATTCGTTTTCAAACACCACCGTACCCGGCGTGGCGGCGACGTTGCGGCCGACTTCGAAAGCCGATTCGTCCGATAGCGAGATATGCCCTTTCTGCATGTCCGCCAGCATGTTCGCCAAGCCCTTGGTCAGGCTTTCGCCCTTGGTTTCGATAAGTTTTTGCTGCGCTTCCGGGTTGGTCGCGAGGAAGTTCGCCGGCGACATCGCATCGACAATTTGCAGCACGGCAAAGCGGATCTTGGTTTTCTGCTGCGGCGCCGCTTGCACGGCGTCGGCCAGCGCCGTCAGGAACCTGGCGTTGAGCAGGTAGGAGGCGGCATGATAGGCCGACAACGGATTTTCACGCCAGGCCGGGGCGGCGAAGCGGCGGTCGTCGATCGCGGGAATTTTGCCCGCCATGAAATCGGCCCACAGCAAGCCCATTTGCGTCATGTAATCGTTTTTCAGCTGGTCCATCAGTTCCGGATCGATGCCGGCGCCGGCGTCCTTGAGCAGCGCCATCACCGGATGCGTCTGCTGTTGGAGCGTCTGCTGCTGGGACGCCGGCGCCGGCGCCGGCACGAACCAGGATTGCCATTGGTTCGGGTCGCTAAACTGCGTCATCCAGGCGTTGGCCATCATGTGCGGATCGGGCATATTCATAGGTTCGGGTCCATTTAATAAAATAAAATAAGCGTTTATTTATCTTCACCAAGGCTGTGTATGCTGATCGTCGCCGTTGCATGGATCTATGTGGTCGGGCTGATGGCCCTGACCGAGCCTTCCGTCGTTGCAGGGATCATGACGTTTTCAGTGTATTGCATGGCGCCCCTGTCGATTCTTTTTTACCTGACCGGGGGCAGGCGCCGCAAACGCAGGCGGGCACAAGCCGAGGCCAAGGCTTTGGCGGCTGCCCGGACAATTCCCCCGGAAAGTGTTGAATAAGAACAGATCGGCGAACAATCATTCCGGTATTCCAAGCATCATTTGATCCAAATCAAACTTGCTTGGCGCCCGGTGATGCCGTCGCGCCGGTAGGAATAAAACCGGCCGGCTTCGGCAACGGTGCAGTGCTGGCCGCCGCTGACGCGGCTGACGCCCTGCTCCGACAGCACCGAGCGCGCCAGCGCATAGATGTCGGCCAGGTATTTGCCCGGCTTGCCGTCGATGGCCGCAAACGCCGCGACTACCCGCTGCCGCCCCTGTGCACCGGCCGCGCCCGCTTCAAATGCCGACAAGACGTCGGTGCCGACTTCGAAGCGGCGCGGGCCGATCGCCGGACCGAGCCAGGCCAGGATCTCGCCGGCGCCGGCCGCGCGCATGGCCGCCAGCGTATGCTGCAAGACGCCGCCGGCCAAGCCGCGCCAGCCCGCGTGCGCGGCGCCGACGACCTTGCCGGCGCTATCGCAAAACAGTACCGGCAAACAATCGGCGCTCAGGATGGCGCACACTTTCCCGCTGACCGAGGCGATGCCGGCGTCCGCCTCCGGCACCTCGTTTTCGCCCAGGCAAGCGGCATCGGCCACGGCGACGCCATGCACCTGCGACAACCAGGCCGGCCGGCCCGGCAGCACAGCCGACAGCAGGGCGCGGTTGTGCGCCACATTGGCCGCATCGTCGCCGACGTGGATCCCCAGGTTCAGGCCGCCGCCGCCATTGCCGTCGTCATACGGCGCCGGGCTGATGCCGCCGCCGCGCAAGGTCGACAGCGCGCCCAC
>DASYLQ010000187.1:0-6152 GCA_036009485.1 Janthinobacterium sp. | reverse complement strand
ATCCAAAGATGACGCATAAGACCTTCATGAAGGACGACGACCACTTCACCCCGGTCATCCACTTCCGCTGGGGCTACAAGGCCAGCCTTAAAGAACTGCAACAATACGGCGATGCGGTCTACCTCAACGAAAAAAATTACTGGGGCGGCGGGCCGTTCGCCAACGGCTGCACTTCCCTGCCCGACCTGTGGGGCGACGGCCTGTCGGATAAGCTGTTCCTCTGGATGCACGTCCAGCATTTGAACCCCACCAGCGACCGCAACGTGTTCTCCTGTCCGCCCCGGTCCTACTTCGTGCTGGCCGCGCTCAGGCTGGCCAGGCTGGTCAAGTCGCTGCGCGAAAAGCAGGCCGACGTGCCCATCACCGTCGTCTGCCACAGCCAGGGCAACATGATCGGCATGGCCGCCGCCTTCCTGGGCGACGGCATGGCGCCGGCCGTCGATGCGATCGGCGTCGAGGGCCGCTGCGTGGCCGACAACTACGTGCTGTGCAACGCGCCCTACAGTCTGCAGAGCGCCAATTTCACCGAGGACTGGACCGAGCGCCACATGAAGGACAAGCAGGGCGGCAGCGGACGCCAGACCGGGGATGCCCGCATCGGCACCTTGCGCGCCTTCTTCGACATCGTCCGCAGGCCCGCCTCCAGGGAGCAACAGGACGGGGACATCAACCGGTTCATGGCGAACGAGAACCACGGCTTCGACATCGCCGGCGACCGCATGCGATATGGTTTCGGCATCGTCCCCTCGACGCGCCGCCGCGTCACGCTGTATTGCAATCCGCATGACCAGGTGATTTCGGCGACGGCCGTGCAGGGCATAGGCTGGCGCGGCCTGAGCCAGCGGGAGATCGACGCCACCGCCGGCGCCGGCCTGTTTTGCCAGCGCGTGTACGCGCAAGGGCATATGGTCGGCGTGAAGGGCGATTATCACTACTGGAGCAACCATTACCGGCAACCGGCGGCGGGCAGTCCCGGCTACTGGATCCCGGAATCCCTGCCAGCCGAATATTCATTGGCCAGGGGGCTGGACGCGCAGCGGGGCAGAACCTGGGGCCAGGTGCTGACCGTGGCGACGGCGCCGCTCATGATCGTCGCCATGAAACTGGCCGGGACGCGCATCAACGCGGTGCCGGACAAGGCGTGGAGCATTCCCTTGATCGCCCCCGACCTGCCCGATCCCTTCAAGCCAGAGGCGCGGCGCTTCGGCGTGCCGTCCGAAAAATTCGACCAGGGCTACGATGCGCCCGGGTAGTCGCGCGACGCGCAGCGCGTGCGCGAGGCCGGCGACCCGTATGCCGGCGACACCGCCATCCAGCCACGGCCGGGGGAGGAACGCGAGGCCACCGACGCCGCGCGGGGCGACGCCGGCAGCGAGGCGGCGCTGCGCTACGAGGACCATGCGCGGCTGCGCATGCAGGCCAGGCGCGAAGGCCTGGTCGGGAAGGAGGAAAAGCTGGTGACGGAGGAGGACCATCCCGAACAGGCCGGCGCCGACTACAAGGCCTGGCGCGACCAGAAGATCAAGACCTACCTGGCCGACAACATCGACACCCACGCCACCGACCACTCGACCATCATGAGCAACGGCATGCACGCGCAAAAGGCGCTGGCCTACGACGTCGCCATCGGCCTGTGCCATATCCGCGACAAGGATTTGCATACGCTCAGAAAGGCGGCGGACTGGCGCTTCCTGAAAGGATTGGCGGATGACGATCCGCACAAGGCGTTTCAGGAGTATTTTGAAACGGGCTACTTCACAGGCGTTTCGCCAGACAAATGGGCGCACGCCCCCGGCAGCGAGGGGCGCATGCCGGACAAGATCGTCGACCGGCGCGAGCATCCGGCCCCGCAGGCTCCGCCGCATCGGGGAGGCCACCCATGAATGCCCTGATCTCGACCCGCACCCGGCGGCTGGGCTGGGCCGTCCTCGCTTTCATTCTCGCCTTTGGCACGGCATGGCCGCTCACCTGGCTTGCCATGGCCGACCCACAACGCAACCTGACCGACGGAGACATCATGACCCGCTTCCTGGCCCTGCCCGCACTTGCCGCCATTTCCACCCTGGCACTGCTGACCGCCTGCGCGGGCAAGCCCGCGCCGGTAACGGCGGAAATGCCCGCCGCCGCGGCGGCCGCCACGGCGCCCGCGCAACCCTTCATGGCCCAGGTCGTCGGAGTGCAGTGGCTCAATCCCCTGCAGCGGCGCGACTATCCGACCGAATGGCAATTGCTGTGGACCTTGGGGCTTGTCAAACCCAACAAGGACGACGACATGGTGAAGGCCAAGCCGGAAAAATATTCGACGCTGCAAACGATCGGCTCGATCGCGGCTGGAAATGACGGAGAAGAAACCTTCAAGGGCTATCATCATAAATACGTCAGTAAGCTGACGGTGCTGTTCCACGATATCTATTTCTCCAGTTCCAGCTACTTCTATAACGCCCATTCCCTCAAGGACAAGTCGACTCGGCGCGAACTGGCCGGCATCCACGTCGAATACGCACTGCCGGAGGGCAAGCTCGATCCCGCCGAGGCGGCGAAATTCACACGAGACAACATCATTGAATGTTTCGACATCGGCAACATCCACTTTCCCACCGCCTGGACCCGCAACACCCCGCCCGACGTGCGCGTGACGATGGGCGGGCCGAACGCCGGCTTCGCCTCGCTGGCGGCGGCGCTGCGCTACCTTGAATCGCACCCGGACGAAACCGTCTGGGCCATGAACTGGGACGCCCCCAGCCGTCCCAAGGACAAGCAGATCAACGAAAACATGGTGCTGCTGGTCCTGGCCGGCCCCGGCTACAAGACCGGGCGCGACGCGCTGGCCTGGATCGGCTATCCCGCCACCAGGTCGGCGGCCGAGTTCGAAATAAAAAAAGACCTGCCGCCACCCGTGGTCCAGGCGTGGCAGGCGACGCTGGGCGGCGCCACCGCCAACGCGGGCAAGCGCAGCACCGATATCGGCTACGTGATCCACGACGCCAACAACGTCCATGCGGACTCGTCGGACCGCATCGCCAATCTGGCGCACACCCTGGCCCTGGAGACGGATATGGCCGAATTCGATTTTATCAAGCAAACCTTCAACACCCCGGCCCTGCTGGGCGAGATGGGCGCCGGCACCGCGCTGACCAATGTCGCGCTGGGCATCGCCTACGCCAACCACGTCGGCAAGAACGTGCTGGTGGCCGGCACCAGCGACCCGGCGCATCCCACCGCCGTGCTGGTGCGGCCGCCGGCCACGGTACGCCCCATCGAGCCGGACCAGCCATGGTTCCGCGCGCGCGGCGAAAACAATGCCTACCTGATGTGGTGGGGCATCCGCCACGACGCGGAATGGCGCATGCAGGGCTATTCCAAATAGGGCTGAATGAAGCACCACCGCTCCGGGAACATGCACCACGCGCCAGCTGAGTTTGTCGCCACCGATGGCAAGGAGATGTTCGCCGCAGGATAGTATCCTCGACAAGGTAAGTCGATGTTTTTGTATTCATGCCGAAGGCGTCAGTGCAGCTGGAATTTTTCAACCGTCGGCGCCAGAGGCTCTCACTCGGCACGACGGCAAACAGCATTGCTGCATGATGCTGAACTATGGGCAGGAGGACGCATGTCTGGCCATGCTACGACTTGGCAAAACCAATGCCACAACGAATACGCCAACCATGGCCGGGAACTGTATCGGTCCATTTACCGTAACAAACCCTGGAACTATTTGAACAAGTGTACTTGTACTGTACTGGGATAATTCGATTAGCATGGGAGCTCACACAGGAGAGTCCCATGCCAGTCCACGATACCCCCGCCAGCGAAGGAGCGCCGCCATGGGCGCCCTGATGCCGCTGATCCCCCTGATGTCCTTCGCCTTCGTCTCGTCGATCACGCCGGGGCCGAATAACATCATGCTGACCTCTTCCGGCATCTGGTTCGGCTTCCGCCGCTCGATTCCCCACATGCTGGGCATCTCGCTCGGCTTCGCCGCACTGCTGGCGATTTGCGCGGCCGGCATCGGCGCCGTCGTGATGGCCGTGCCCTCGATGCAGACCGTGCTGAAATCGGCCGGTTCGGCCTATCTGCTGTACTTGGCCTGGCAGATGCGCAGCATGCGCTTCGACCGCAAGGTCGAACAGGCGCACCGGCCGATGCGCTTTATCGCGGCGGCCGCCTTCCAGTTCTGCAATCCCAAGGCCTGGATCATGGCGATCACCGGCGGTGCCGCCTTCCTGCCGCCGATACAGCCGGTGGCGCTGGCGGTCGCCCTGTACTGCCTGGTCTTTTGCGCCATCGGCCTGCCCTGCATTGCGCTTTGGGCCGGCGCCGGCGCCGTGCTGCGGCGGTTCCTGGTCGAACCGCCGTGGCAAAAAGTGTTTTGCGGCGCGATGGTGCTGCTCACCGCCTATTCGGCGCTGGCGATCTGGCTGTAATGCTCAGGCGTCGGCAGCCGGCCGCTCCCCCAGCGCGATATCGACCATCATTGCGCTGGCCAGGGTGCCGAGCTGCAGTCGCAAGTCGTCGATGGAGAGGGCGGCCGGCACCAGCAGGTGGGCGCCGATCTTGAAGGTCTGCTTGCCGGACACGCCGCTGCGGATGATCTCGGTGTGGATGTTTTCGATGCTGATGCCGCGTTCCGCCAATATCCTGGTCAGCTGGCTGACGATGCCGACGCGGTCGTCGCCGACCAGTTCCAGCTCGACCCGGCGCAACGCTTCCGGCACGCTGGCGCCGTCACTCTTGGCGACGACCACCTGCAAGCCGCTCGATTTGAGCGCCAGCAGCGCCGTCGACAGCGCTTCCGCATTCTCGCGCGGCACCTCGAAGTGCACCATGCCGGCGAATTCCCCGGCCAGCCTGGTCAT
This sequence comes from Janthinobacterium sp., assembly GCA_036009485.1. GTDB lineage: Bacteria > Pseudomonadota > Gammaproteobacteria > Burkholderiales > Burkholderiaceae_D > Janthinobacterium. The sequence continues at coordinate 1,296 of DASYLQ010000187.1, read as the reverse complement.
GCGGCTGGCGGTCCAGTTGGCGCCGTAACGCTGGGCGCGCTCGGCCAGCTGGCTGACGATGCCATGGCGGTCGGCGCCGACGATGGAGACCACCAGCGAAGTGGTCGTCGACGAAATTTCCTCGGTCAGCACGACGGACTTGCGGATCATCGGCGCGCGGCTGGCGAAGCGCGGATCCTGCGGATAGGCTGGCACGCAGCCCTGCAGGCGGGCATGGTGCACCACCTTGGTCAGCAGGGCGATGCCCATGGGCGCCAGCGCGCGCTCCCACAATTCGCGCGCCGTCTCGTCCTTGGCGACGAAGCACCAGTCCTGCGCCGCGATGGCGCCGGCGTCCCAGCCGTCGGCCAGGTGATACACCGAGCCGCCGGCGATCGGGTCGCCTTCGAGTATCGTCCATTCGACGGCGGCGATGCCGCGATGGCGCGGCAGCAGCGAGGGGTGATAACCGACGCCGCCGAAGCGCGAACGCGCCAGCGCCTCGTCGCTGACGCGCGCATGCGTGTGCGCGGCAAGGATCAGGTCGGTGCCTTCGGCGATCGCCTCGCCCGGCACGAATCTGGGATTGTCGAGCACGTGCACGGTCAGGCCGGCGGCCTGGGCGGCCAGCGCCAGGCGGTCGTCGGCGGCTGGCGCGACGACGCTGGTAAACTCGATGCCCTCTTCCCGGCGCAGCGCCTCGAACACCGAGGCGCCGAAGAAGCGCGATCCCACCAATGCGCATTTCATCAGATATTTCTCCCATTCAATTACTTTGATTCGTGATGCGCGGAAGGATACCAGAAAAGACCGCTGATGCCGCTTGTAAACCGACGCGCTCTCCTTGCCGCCAGTCGCATTCGTGCGGCGCGCATTCGTGCGGCGCGCATTCGTGCGGCGGTGTAATCCATTCTGCGTACAAAATAGCCTATCCTCATCCAAGCGGAGAAACCATGCGCATCGCCACCTTCAACGTCAACGGAATCAACAGCCGGCTGCCGTCCCTGCTGCAATGGCTGGAAGAAACGCAGCCGGACGCAGCCTGCCTGCAAGAGCTGAAAGCGCCCCAGGACAAGTTTCCCGAAGCGGCGCTCAAGGACGCCGGCTATCAAGCCATCTGGCACGGTCAAAAGAGCTGGAACGGGGTGGCGATCCTGGCGCGCGGCACGGCGCCGCTGGAGGTGGGGCGCGGTTTGCCGGGCGATCCCGAAGATGAGCAGAGCCGCTATATCGAGGCGGTAGTCGGCGGCGTGTTGATCGCCTGTCTGTACCTGCCAAACGGGAACCCGGCGCCGGGTCCGAAGTTCGATTACAAAC
>DASYLQ010000186.1:0-5055 GCA_036009485.1 Janthinobacterium sp. | reverse complement strand
CCTTTTCATGAGCGTCACGCCGGCGTCAGCACATCGGCAAAGCCGCCGCGCCTGGTCGTGATCCGGTCCAGCGCCGCGCGCACCCGCGGCGACAGCAGGGCCGCCAGTTCGTCGGCGTGGCGGTAGCCGGCCATCGAGGGCGTCACTTCGGCGCCCGAGACCACGCCGGGATGCAGATAGATTTCGGTGACGCCGGCGGGCAGTCTGGCGAGGATGGCCAGCAGCGCCGCCTCGTCCATGCGCCCGCTGGCGGCGATGCCGGCGACGTAATCGTTGTGGGCGACGCCGGCCGCGCGCAGGCGCCGCCGCATCAGGGCCAGCCAGGGACGGTGGAACAGCGGCCCGCCGGCTTCCAGCGGCAGGCGCACGGCGCGCAAGCCGAATTCGCGCCCGATCCCGATAATCAGCGACAGCACGGTCGGATGCAGGTGGAAGTGTTTATGGGCATTCACATGGTCGAGCGCCAGGCCGGTGGCGGCATAGGCTTCGAACTGGGCGCGGATTTCGGCCGCCACTTGCCGGCGCACATGCGGCAGGAAAAAGAAACGGCAGCCGTCGCGCGCCATCGCCGAGCCGAAGCGGCCGTCGGCGTCGACCAGGTCGGGAATATGCGCGCGCGGCAGCACGGCGCGGCCGTCGGCCAGGACCACGTGCAAGCCGACGCGCAAGCCGGGCAGGCGGCGCGCGCGCGTCACGGCGTCGGCCGCGGCGGGCGCGCCGACCATCAGGCTGGTCGCGTTCAGCACGCCGTCGCGGTGCGCCCTCTCGACCGCTTCATTGACGCCCGGGTGCACGCCGAAGTCGTCGGCGGTGAGGATCAATCCACGCGGCGCGGCCGGCGTCATGCCTCGTGCGAGCGCAGGAAACGGAAGAATTCCACGCCTTCGCGCAGGCGGCGCCTGGTCATTTCCCAGCTGCCCATCATTTCGCGCACGATTTCCCAGATTTTGCTGGGGCGGAAATAGAAGCGCTTATAAAACACTTCGACGCTGTGATAGATCTCTTCCTTGGACAGGTGGGGATAGCTGATCGCCGCCATCTGCACGCCGCGGTCGTTGACCAGATTGATGACCTTGTGCTCCTGCAGCCAGCCATTCTCGAGCGCCTGCTTGTACAGCGTGGTGCCGGGGTAGGGCGCGGCCAGCGACACCTGGATGGTGTGCGGGTTGATGTCCTGGGCGTACTGGATGGTCTTGGCGATGGTTTCCTGGGTCTCGCCGGGCAAGCCGAGGATGAAGGTGCCGTGGATGATGATGCCCAGCTTGCGGCAATCGGCCGTGAAGCGCCGTGCGATATCGGTGCGCAAGCCTTTTTTAATGTTCAGCAAGATCTGGTCGTCGCCCGATTCGTAACCCACCAACAGCAGGCGCAAGCCGTTTTCCTTCATGATCTTCAGCGTGCTGTACGGTACGTTGGCCTTGGCGTTGCACGACCAGGTCACGCCCAGCTTGCCCAGGCCGCGCGCGATTTCCTCTGCGCGCGGGCGGAAGTCGGTGAAGGTATCGTCGTCGAACATGATTTCCTTCACCTCCGGCATATTCTCCTTGATCCACTTGACCTCGGCGATGACGTTCTCGGCGCTGCGGGTGCGGTAGCGGTGCCCGCCCACCGTCTGCGGCCAGAGGCAAAAGGTGCAGCGCGAACGGCAGCCGCGGCCGGTATAGATCGACACATACGGGTGTTGCAGATAGCCGATGAAATAATTCTCGACCTTCAGGTCGCGTTGATATATCGGCGCCACGAAGGGCAGTTCGTCCATGTTTTCCAGTATCGGCCGCGCCTCATTGTGGTGGATGGCGCCGTCGGGCAGCTTGTAGCTGAGGCCGAGGACTTCCTTCAGCGGCTTGCCTTGCGCCACTTCCATGCAGGTGTAATCGAATTCTTCGCGGCAAATGAAATCGATGGCGGGGCTGCCGGCCAAGGTGGCGTCCGGTTCCACGGCGGGCTTGGCGCCGACCATGCCGATCAGCAGCGAAGGCTTGCGCGCCTTCAGCTCTTCGGCAAAGCGGGCGTCGGTCGGATACGAAGGCGTGCTGGTATGGATGATGATCAATTCATAGCCGGCGGCGATGTCCAGCGTCTCTTGCACGCTCATGCCGTCGGCGGGCGCGTCCAGCAAGCGGCTGCCCGGCACCAGCGCGGCCGGCTGGGCCAGCCAGGTCGGATACCAGAAGGATTTGATTTCGCGCTTGGCCTGGTAGCGCGATCCGGCGCCGCCGTCGAAGCCGTCGAAGGAAGGGGCTTGCAGGAACAGGGTTTTCATAGCGTCCTTTGAGGTGTCATGTCCCCGCCCGATGACGGGCGGGGCGTGGTGGTGGCGGCCGTCCCGGCGGCGGTCCGGGCGGGCATGGCGGCATCGGGAAAACTATCCTTGAGCGACAGGATTTGCCCGCGCCAGCTGACGCGCGAGCCGAACAGCGCGGCGGCCCATACAGCCAGCAGCAGCAGGTCGCGCAGCGGCGCCCGCAAGGCCGCGGCGGCGCTGCCCGCCAGCGCGCTGCGCGCCAGCAGACCGGCCAGCGCCGCCGCGAAGACCGCGGGGCGCGGGGCCAACAGCAGTCCCAGCAGCGCGACCGGCCAGGTGAAGGTGATGAACAGGAAGGAAAAACCGGCCGGGTTGAGCGAACGGATGGTGCGCAACCAGCGCGCCTCGTGCGCCCACAGCGCGCCCAGGCTGGACTCGGCGACGTCGGTGCTGACGACGACGTCCGACAGCAGCGTGGCCAGGCCCCGGCGGCGGCTCAGTTCGCCGAGCCAGAAATCGTCGGCCAGGCGCCCGGACAGCGCCGCGAAGCCGCCGATCGCGTCCAGCGTGTCGCGCCGCAGGGCGATGGTGGCGCCGAAGGCGAAACGGCGCGAGCCGGCCGCGTGGGCGATGCGCACCGACGGCGCGAACCACTCGTCGATGAATTGCGCGCCCAGGCGCGACCACCAGCCGGCCAGCGCGCGGCCGCGGTACAAGCAGGTCACGACGCCGGTGCCGGGGTCGGCCAGCGGCGCCGTCACGCGCGCCAGGTAATCCGGCGCCACGGCGATGTCGCTGTCGGCCAGCACCAGCCAGTCGTGGCGCGCCTGCGGCAGCATGTTGATCAGGTTGCTGATCTTGAGGTTGGGGCCGTGCACCTCGGGGGCGACGACCAGGGCGATGTCGCAGGCAGGGAAGGCGGCGCGCAGGCGGCTGACCACGGCCAGCGCCGGATCGTCCGCCGTGCGCAGGCCGAAGACGATCTGGTACGCGGGATGGGTCTGGCGGCAAAAGGTCGCCAGGTTGTCATACAGGCGCGGCTCGGCGCCGCGCAGCGGCTTGAGCACGCTGACCGGGCGCGCAGCCGCCGCGGCCGCGGCCTGCGTTTGGTCCGGGCGCAAGGGCCGCCGCGCCAGCCATGCCGCCGGCGCCGCGTATAAAGCCGACGCGCCGCACAGGGCATAGCCCAGCAGGGTGGTCCATTCTGCGGACGCCATGGTTTACAGACCTCCGGCGGCGGCCTGTTCGGGCGCTGCTTGGGCTGGTTTGGCCGGCTTGTATTTGCCGATTTCTTCCAGCTTGATGGCGACGTGCTGCGAATACACGTCCTTGGCCGGGCGCTGCTTGTCGAGCGCGATGTCCGGCGCCATCGGCCCTCGCGTGCGCACGCCGCGCAGGCTGACGCCGAGCGCCTTGAGCGGATGCTTGATGGTGTCGGCGACGGCGGTCGCTTCATAGCCGCTGTGGACCATGCAATCGGCGCATTTTTCATAGTTGCCGGTGCCGTAGGCGTCCCAGTCGGTCTCTTCCATCAGTTCGCGGAAACTGCCGACATAACCCTCGCCCAGCAGATAGCAGGGCCGCTGCCAGCCGAACACGGTGCGGGTCGGGTTGCCCCATGGCGTGCAATGGTAGGTCTGGTTGCCGCCCAGGAAATCGAGGAAGAGCGAGGATTGGCTGAAGGCCCAGTTCTTGCCGCCGCGGCCCAGCTCCAGGATGTCGCGGAACAATTGCTTGGTCTTGTTGCGGCTGAGGAAATGCTGCTGGTCGGGCGCGCGCTCGTAGGCATAGCCGGGCGAGACGGTGATGCCGTCGACGCCGATTTCCTTGAGCGAATCGAAAAAGCCCGCCACCTGTGCCGGCCTGGCGTCATTGAACAGCGTGCAATTGATGTTGACGCGGAAGCCGCGCTCCTTGGCGGCGCGGATGGCGTTGACCGCGCGCTCGTAGACGCCGGGCTGGCACACCGAGTGGTCATGCATGTCGCGGTCGCCGTCGAGGTGGACCGACCAGACGAAATAGGGATTCGGCTGGTACTGGTCGAGCTTCTTTTCCAGCAGCAGGGCATTGGTGCACAGGTAGACGAAACGCTTGCGCGCGATGATGCCTTCGACGATGGCCGGCATGTCCTTGTGCAGCAAGGGTTCGCCGCCGGCGATGGACACCACCGGGGCGCCGCATTCGTCGACCGCGTCCAGGCATTCCTGGATCGACAGGCGCTGGTCGAGGATGGGGTCGGGATAATCGATCTTGCCGCAGCCGGCGCACGCCAGGTTGCAGCGGAACAGCGGCTCCAGCATCATCGCCAGCGGATAGCGCTTGCGGCCGGACAGGTGCTGGCGCACGACGTAGGCGCCGACGCGGGCGGCCTGGAGAAAGGGAATGGACAAAGGGATGGCTCCTCGTGAGATTGTTCAGGCCGGCATTGTTCAGGCTGAAAGCGGCTGCGGATCGGCCAGTTCGGCGGGCAGGCGGAACGAGGCGTGCTCCTCCTGGCCTTCCATGGTGGAGACTTCCACCGGACCCAGGCGGCGCAATGCGGCCAGCAGGTCTTCGACCATGGCTTCCGGCGCCGAGGCGCCCGCCGTGACGCCGACCAGGCTGGCCTGGCGCAACCAGCCTGGGTCGAGTTCGCTGCCGTCGGCGATCAGATAGCTGGGCACGCCGCTTTCGGCGCCGATTTCGCGCAAGCGGTTCGAATTCGAGCTGTTGGGCGAGCCGATCACCAGCAGCACGTCGACGCGCTTGGTCAATTCGCGCACGGCGCTTTGCCGGCTTTGCGTGGCATAGCAGATGTCGCGCGTGTCCGG
>DASYLQ010000185.1:0-7857 GCA_036009485.1 Janthinobacterium sp. | reverse complement strand
GGACGGGTGTCGACCAGCGAACCCGGCAGGAATGCGCGGATGCCGTTGGTCAAGACGGTCAGGCCGCCCTTGACTTTGCCGTTGACGGTACCGACGACGATCTCGCCCGATTCCATGGCTTTTTCCAGCGCCAGCCACGAGGCCAGGCGCTTGGCTTTGTCGCGCGACAGGATGGTGTCGCCGAAACCGTTTTCCAACGATTCGATCGCCACGGAAACGAAGTCACCGACTTTGACTTCCAGTTCGCCGTGGTCGTTCTTGAATTCTTCAACAGGGATAAAGGCTTCCGATTTCAAGCCTGCGTTGACGATCACGAAATTGTGGTCGAGGCGCACGACTTCTGCGGAAATAACTTCACCGGAGCGCATATCTTGACGCGACAACGATTCTTCGAAGAGCGCGGCAAAACTTTCCATACCGGAGGTGGTAGCTGTAGACATAGGGATCACTTTGTTAGCCAGCAGAGTTCGCACGATGCGACTTAAACTGGGTTAGGTTTAACACATGCTTGCCTGGGTCCGAACACTCGGCCCTGGACAAGCTCCATAAAATGGGGAATTTCCCACACTTCGACGATTGCAAACTTATTGCTTGACGCATTTACTGCTTGATGCTGGAGTACCACTTCAACACCAGCTCGACGGCTTCGTCGGCGCTCATGCCGGAGGTATCCAGCACCTGCGCCCCCTCTGCCGGCACCAGCGGCGCAATGGCCCGGTGGGTGTCGCGGTCGTCCCGCGCCTGCAAATCCATCAGAAGGTCTTCCATATTAGCAGAAATCCCCTTGTCAATCAATTGCTTATATCGGCGTTGCGCCCTGGCCTCGACGCTGGCGGTCAAAAACACCTTCAGCGCGGCGTGCGGAAAAATCACCGTACCCATGTCGCGGCCGTCGGCCACCAGCCCGGGCGCCATGCGAAAGCGCAGTTGCAGCCCGAACAGGGCCTGGCGCACGGCCGGCAACGCGGCGATCTTCGAGGCGGTGTTGCCGACCACTTCGGCGCGGATCGCCTCGCTGACATTTTCATGCGCCAGCATCACGGCGTCGCCGGCGAAGCTGCACGGCAGGTGCTCGGCCAGCTTGGCCAGCGCATGCTCGTCATGCAGCTCGGTGCCGCGGCGGATCGCCGTCAGCGCCGTCAGGCGGTACAGGGCGCCCGAATCGAGATAATGGAAACCCAGGCGGTCGGCGACGCGGTGCGCCACCGTGCCCTTGCCGGAAGCGGTCGGGCCATCGATGGCGATGACCGGAATGTGCGTTGTAGTCATGCTGTTCCCCGTCTCGTCAAAACAGGCTGTCGCGGGCGATGCCGGCGAAGGCGGTGAAGTAGTCCGGGAAGGTCTTGGCCACGCATTTCGGATCGTTGATGCGGATCGCGTTGCCGCGCCGCGCCGCCCCGTCCAGCGAGGCCAGCGAAAAACACATCGCCATGCGGTGGTCGTCATAGGTGTCGATGGCGGCGGCGGCGATCGCCTCGGGCGGGGTCACGCGCAGGTAGTCGACGCCCTCCTCGACATCGGCGCCCAGCTTGCGCAGCTCGGCGGCCATGGCGGCGATGCGGTCGGTTTCCTTGACGCGCCAGCTGCCGATATTGCGCAGCGTGCTGGTGCCGTCGGCGTACAGGGCGGCGATGGCGATGGTCATGGCGGCGTCCGGGATATGGTTGAAATCGGCGTCGATCGCCTTCAGCGCGCCGTTCGAGCTGGCCTCGATCCAGTTCTCGCCCATGCGGATGGTGGCGCCCATCTGCTCAAGGGCGGCGACGAAACGCACGTCGCCCTGGATGCTGTCGCGGCCCACGCCCTCGACCCGCACCGGGCCGCCGGCGATGGCGCCGGCCGCCAGGAAGTAGGATGCCGAGGAAGCGTCGCCCTCGACGTGGATGGTGCCCGGGCTCTTGTAAAACTGGCCGGGCTGGATGGTGAACGACGTCCAGCCGTCTTGCTCGACGCTGACGCCGAAGCGCTTCATCAGGTTCAGCGTGATCTCGATGTAGGGCTTGGAAATGAGCTCGCCGGCGACGTCGATCGACACGCTGTGCCCGACCGCCATCAGCGGCGCCGCCATCAGCAGCGCGGTCAGGAACTGGCTCGACACATTGCCGCGCACCGACATGCGTTGGGCGTGGATGTGGCCCTTGCGGATGTGCAGCGGCGGAAAGCCCGCTGCGCCGGTGCAGGCGATCTGCGCGCCGACGGCGTTGAGCGCGTCGACCAGGTCGCCGATCGGCCGCTCATGCATGCGCGAGACGCCATGCAAGGTGTAATCGCCGCCGATCGCCGCCAGCGCCGCCGTCAGCGGACGGATCGCGGTGCCGGCATTGCCCATGAAAAGGTCGGCCTGGCGCTCGGGAAAGACGCCCTTGACGCCATGCACATGGTGCACCTGGTGCAGGCTGGCCGGGTCGCCCTGCTCTTCCTGTTGCCATTCGACGCCGAGGGAAGTCAGCGCGCCCAGCATCACCAGGGTATCGTCCGAGGCCAGCAGGTCGACGATCGTGGTCTTGCCTTCGGCCAGGGCGGCCAGCAGCAGGACGCGGTTCGAAATGCTTTTCGAACCGGGCAGGCGCACCGCGCCCTCCACGTGCATGACCGGCTTCAAATCGATATGGTTCGGGTAATGTTTCTGCTGCGTCATGCGTGTCTATTCCTTGATGTTACAAATGCTGCGATTGGTAGCAGGTGAGCCGGGGTGCCCGGGGTGCCTCGACCTGGCCGCGGCCTATTCCGCGCCGGATGCGCCCGGCGGCGCTTCCGCCGCCTCGATCGCCGCGATCCACTGCCGCCGGGCGCGCCGGGCGTTGCCATAGACGGCTTCCAGCGCGGCGCCGTCGGCGGCCGCCAGCGCACTGCGCAGGCCGGTCAATTGTGACAGATAAGCATCCAGCTCGCTCAACAATGCCGCCTGGTTGGCCAGGCTGATGTCGCGCCACATCTCCGGCGAGGAAGCGGCGATCCGCGTGAAATCGCGGAAGCCGCTGGCGGCGTACTGGAACAGCAGGTTGGCGTGCGGCTTGTTGGCGATGTCGTCGACCAAAGCATACGCCAATAAATGCGGCAAATGGCTCACCGCGGCAAAAACCTTGTCGTGTTCTTCCGGCGCCAGGCGATGGATGACGGCGCCGCAAGCCGACCAGGCCGAGGCCACGCGGGCGATGTCGGCCTCGCTGTTTTCGGCCAGCGGCGTCAGCACCGCCTTCTTGCCGCGGTACAGGTCGGCCATGGCGGCGTCCGGACCGTTCGATTCGCGCCCGGCGACCGGATGGCCCGGGACGAATTGCGACACGCGGGCGCCGAGGGCGCGCCGGGCCGAGGCCACGACGTCGCCCTTGGTGCTGCCGGCGTCGGTGACGATGGTGCCCGCCTCGAGAAAAGGCAGCAGGGAAACGAGGATTTTTTCGGTCTGCGCCACCGGCGCCGCCAGCAGCACCAGGTCGGCGCCGGCCATGGCCTCGGCCAGATCTCCTCCGGCGCGGTCGATGAGACCCAGTTCCAGCGCCCGCGCCAAAAAGGCCGGCGAACGGTCCATGCCGACGATGCTGCCGGCCGCGCCGGCCAGTTTCAGGGAGCGGGCGAAGGAGCCGCCGATCAGGCCGACGCCGAAGACCAGGACTTTATTAAAGAGCATGGCGGACCTCAGGCCAGCGCCTTCGTCAGCGCCGCGATCAGAATGGCGTTTTCCTGCGGCAGGCCGATGGAAATGCGCAACCACTGCGGCAAGCCGTAATTGCCGACCGGGCGCACGATCACGCCCTGCTTCAGCAAGGCCAGGTTGACGCGGGCGCCGGCGCCTTCATCCTGGCCCACCTTGACCAGCACGAAATTGCCGTGCGAGGGTACATATTCCAGGCCCAACGCCTCGAAGGCTTCGATGAACTGGCGGTAGCCGGCGGCGTTGTTGCGCGCGCCCTTGTCGAGAAATTCGGCATCGTCCAGCGCCGCGACGGCGGCCGCCTGCGCCAGCGAATTGACGTTGAAGGGCTGGCGGATGCGGTTCATCAAGTCCGTCAGCGCCGGCTGGGCGATGGCGTAACCGACCCGCAGGCCGGCCAGGCCATAGGCTTTGGAAAAAGTGCGCGAGACCACCAGGTTGGGGAATTGGCGCACCCAGGCGCTCGATTCGAACTGGTCTTGCGGCGCCAGGAATTCGTTATAGGCCTCGTCCAGCACCACCACGACGTTGGCCGGCACCCGCTTCAGGAAGGCTTCGATTTCCGCGGCCGGGATGAAGGTGCCGGTCGGGTTGTTCGGGTTGGCGATAAAGATCAGGCGCAATCCGGCATCACCCGCGTCCGCGTCGTCGATGGCGGCGGCCATGGCCGCCAGGTCGTGGCCGTAACCTTTCGCCGGCACGACGATGGCGCGCGCGCCGACGCCCTGGGTCGCCAGCGCGTAGACGGCGAAGGAATACTGCGCATACATGATCGCCTGGCCGTGCTGCACGAAGGCGTGGGCGGCGATTTCCAGGATGTCGTTGCTGCCGTTGCCGAGGGTGATCCAGTCCAGCGGCACGCCGTAGCGCTTGGACAGCGCCACTTTCAGGTCGTAGCCGTTGCCGTCGGGATAGCGCCCCAGTTCCGCGGCGGCGGCGGCCATCGCCTGCTTCGCCGATTCCGGCACGCCGAACGGGTTTTCATTGGAAGCCAGCTTGACGATGCTGGCTTCGTCGAGGCCGAAATCGCGCGCGACTTCGGCGATCGGCTTGCCGCCCTGGTAAGGAGAAATGGCGCGGACGTGTTCAGGGCCGAATTGTTTTGACATGATGGTTCTCGATCAATTAGAGCGTAGCGGGATAGGAACCCAGCACCTTGCAAAAGGCGGCGTTGAGTTTCAGTTCGGCCAGCGCCGGCGCCACTGCGGCGTCCTGGACATGGCCTTCGATATCCACATAAAAATAATAATCCCAGGTGCCCAGGCGCGCCGGGCGCGATTCGAAGCGCGTCATCGACACGCCGTGCCTGGCCAGGGACCCCAGCAACCGGTGCACGGCGCCGGCCTTGTTCGGCACCGCCAGCACCAGCGAGGTCTTGTCCTCGCCGGAAGGCGCCGTGTGCAGGCGGCCGACGACGGCAAAGCGCGTGCGGTTGTTCGGATCGTCCTGGATATGCCCCTGCACCACGGCCAGCTGGTATTGCTCGCCCGCGCGCGCGCCGGCGATGGCGGCCAGCGCCGGGTCTTCGGCGGCCAGGCGCGCCGCCTCGGCGTTGGAGGCGACCGCGCGCCGCTCGATGTCCGGGTAGTGCTGGTTGAGCCAGCCCTGGCACTGCCCCAGCGCCTGCGCATGCGCGCAGATCATGCCGACGCCATCCATCGCGCCGGATTTCGTCATCAGGTTGTGCTTGACCTCGATCGCCACCTCGCCGCTGATGACCAGGCAGGTTTGCAGCATCAGGTCGAGCGTGCGGCCGATCGCGCCTTCCGAGGAATTTTCGACCGGCACCACGCCGAAATCGGCATTGCCCGTCTCGGCGGCGCGGAACACCTCGTCGATGGAGGCGCAGGCCAGGGCGTCGACGGCGCTGCCGAATTGCTGGTACACGGCTTGCTCGCTGAAGGTGCCGGCCGGGCCCAGATAGGCGACGCTGACGCGCTTTTCCAGCGCCCGGCAAGCCGACATGATTTCGCGGAAAATGGTCTGCAGGCCGGCGCTGTCCATCGGGCCGGGATTGCGCTCGGCGACGCCGCGCAAGACCTGGGCCTCGCGCTCGGGCCGGAACACCGGCGCCCCGGTCTCGGCCTTGACGTGGCCGACTTCCTGGGCCACGCGGGCGCGGCGGTTGAGTAGTTCAAGCAGTTGCGCGTCGATCGCATCGATCTGTTCGCGCAGCGGTTTTAGTTTGTCTGTCATCGTTAGCCAAAATGCTTTTATTTCGATCGTTACTGCGGGCGCCGGGCGGGGGAAATCCGCGGCCAAATGCCGTTAATGCCGGCGTCCCGCAAACTCGTTCAAATAATCGACCAGGGCTTGTACGCCCTCGATCGGCATCGCATTGTAAATGGATGCGCGCATGCCGCCGACGGACTTGTGGCCCTTCAGTTGCAGCAGGCCGCGCTGCTTGGCGCCGGCCAGGAATTTGTCGTTCAATGTTTCGTCGCGCAAGAAAAAGGGGATGTTCATGCGCGAGCGGTTTTCCCTGGCGATGCGATTCCGGTAAAAACCGTCCGCGTCCAGGGCCGCATACAGCAGCGCCGCCTTGTGGATATTGCGCTGTTCCATCGCCGCCACGCCGCCCTGCCGCTTGAGCCACTGGAATACCAGGCCGGCGATATAGATGGCGTAGGTCGGCGGTGTGTTGTACATCGATTCGTGCTCGGCGACGATGCTCCAGTCGAAGGCCGAGGGACAGGCCGGCAGCGCCGCGCCGAGCAGGTCCTCGCGTACGATGACCAGGGTCAGGCCGGCCGGGCCGATGTTCTTTTGCGCGCCGGCGAAGATCACGCCGTACTGCGACACGTCGATCACGCGCGACAGGATGTGCGAAGACATGTCGGCGACGATGGGCGTCCCCTTATCCAGTTGCGGCGCGAAGGGATATTCGACGCCGTCGATGGTTTCATTGGTGCACAGGTGCAGATAGGCGGCGTCCGGCGTCAGCTTCCATTCGGACTGCGGCGGCACCGAGGCAAAGCCGCTGTCCCGGGACGAAGCGGCGACGTTGACCCTGGCGTATTTGGCGGCTTCCTGGATCGACTTGCCGGACCAGGAACCGGTATGGATGAAATCGACCGTGGCCGGCTGCGCCTTGCGGCCCGCCAGGTTGAGCGGCACGATGGCGTTTTCGCCCAGGCCGCCGCCTTGCAGGAAGAGGATTTTATAGTTGTCGGGCACGGCCAGCAGCTCGCGCAGGTCGCGCTGGGCGGCCTGGTGGATCGACACGAATTCCGGGCCGCGGTGGCTCATTTCCATCACCGACATGCCGCTGCCATGCCAGTCGAGCATTTCCGCGGCGGCCTGTTCCAGCACTTCCTTCGGCAGCACGGCCGGGCCGGCGGAGAAGTTATAAATCTGCGTCACGATGAAATTCCTTTTGATTGACGGTCGACTGCCGCCCCCCCCTCAATTACCCGTGCCCGGGCTCGGGCAAGTCATGCCCGGCGAGTGGAGCAAATCCCCACCCCCAAAAAAAACAAAAGGCGGCGCATCGGCGCCGCCTTTTGTCCGCAAGCTTACTCCGGCTTGGCGTCGCGCGCCGCGTCGGCTTCCGCTTCGGTGGTCAGCTCGACCTCGTCGATATCCGTCTCGACAATCCGCTGCAAACCGCTCAGCTTGGTGCCGTCTTCGACCGCGATCAGGGTCACGCCCTGGGTGGCCCGGCCCATTTCGCGGATCTCCGCTACGCGCGTGCGGATCAACACGCCGCCGGTGGTGATCAGCATGATCTCGTCGCTTTCCTCGACCAGGGTGGCGGCGACGACCTTGCCGTTGCGCTCACTGGTCTGGATCGCGATCATGCCCTTGGTGCCGCGGCCGTGGCGCGTATATTCGGTGATCGGGGTGCGCTTGCCGAAGCCGTTTTCCGTCGCCGTCAAGACCGACTGCTGCTCGTTTTCCGCGACCAGCAGGGCAATCACGTGCTGCCCCTCTTCCAGGTTCATGCCGCGCACGCCGCGCGCCGTGCGGCCCATCGGCCGGACGTCGTTTTCGTCGAAGCGCACCGCCTTGCCGGAATCGGAGAACAGCATCACGTCGTGCTGGCCGTCGGTCAGCGCGGCGCCGATCAGGAAGTCGCCCTCGTCCAGGTCGACCGCGATGATGCCGGCCTTGCGCGGATTGCTGAAGTCCTTCAGCGGCGTCTTCTTCACGGTGCCCAGGCTGGTCGACATGAAGACGTAATGGTCTTCCGGGAAGACCCGGTT
>DASYLQ010000184.1:0-3053 GCA_036009485.1 Janthinobacterium sp. | reverse complement strand
GGCGGCGGCCAATTCCATGGCGGCGGCCACTTCCATGGCGGTTTCCACAGCGGTTACCATGGCGGGTTCCAGGGTCGCCACCATGGCGGCTTTCATCATGGCGGCCGGGTTGGCATCTTTTTCGGCGGACCGGCTTACTGGCATTACGGCCCGGGCTGGTATGGCAATCCTTATTATTACTACCCGCCTGTCGTGGTGCAGCCGGTGGCGCCGCCGGTGTATGTCGAGCGGGGTCCGCAGGGGGCGGTGGTGCCCTCGTCGATGTGGTATTACTGCGATAATCCGCAAGGGTATTACCCATACGTCAAGCAATGTTCCAGCGCCTGGCGTCCAGTGGCGCCGGACTCCGTGCCACCACAGGGAGGCTGACATGAGGCTGCGATCGAGCACATGGCTGGCCTTGATGGGTCCGGCGTTGCTGGGCGCGTGCACCGTGATGCCGAGCGGGCCGTCGGCGCTGGTATTGCCGGGCACCGGTAAAAGTTTCGACCAGTTCCGCGCCGATGATTTTTCTTGTCGTAATTATGCGCAAGTCCAGATAGGCGGGACGACGGCGCAACAGGCCAGCGTCGACAGCGGCGTGCGCAGCGCCGCCCTGGGCACGGCGCTCGGCGCGGTCGCCGGCGCCGCCATCGATGGCGGGCACGGTGCCGGCGTCGGCGCCGGCACCGGATTGTTGTTCGGAAGCCTGGCCGGCGCCGACGCGGGCCAGGCTTCCGGCTACGGTTTACAGCAGCGCTACGACTTCGCTTACCAGCAATGCATGTATGCCGACGGACACCGGGTGCCGGTGTCCGGGCGCATGCTCAACGAAACGCTGCGGCCCGGCACATATCCGCCGCCCGATACGCCGCCGCCGAACACGCCGCCGCCAGGCGAATTGAGCAGACGGCCTGGATGATCCGCATGAAAACAAGGGCGCTGGTTTTTTCGGGATTGCTGGCGGCCGCGACGCTGTTGCAGGCTTCCTGGGCGTCGGAACCGCAAGCCGAGGCCAGGTTGCCGGTGTGTACCCTGAGCGCTGACGGCAGCCGGCTGGCGGTCGAACCCTGCACCAAAGCGCCGCAGCAACAAGCGCGGCGTTCCGTGGCGCAGGTAATCCAGGGCCTGCCGTCGTATAAACCGTCGGGCAATTACGGCCCGGACCCCGTGCTTCCTTCCGCTTTCACGCCCTCCCGCCCGTCGATTCCGCCTGCGCCCGTGCCGGTCAATGGTTGCGACGCCGGCGGCTGCCGCGATGCGTCCGGCGTGCGCCATGAGCTTGGCACCGGCAATGCCGGCGTGGATAGAAACGGCAAGCTGTGTAACCGCCACGGCGCTTTCCTGCAGTGTTTTTAGCGTACCGCCGTCCCCCGGGCTTTCTCTGGTATTTCTCTGCCTGCCTTGAAAATTCGCTACAATGGCATTGCTTGACGTTTACGTAAACGTTACATCAGGGATGCTCATAGACCGTCCGGCAGGCGGCGCTATTTTCGACAGGGGAAGACCATGCACATTCAAGACCAGGTATTCATCGTCACCGGCGGCGCCTCCGGTCTCGGCGCGGGCACGGCGCGCATGCTCGCGGCCGCCGGCGCGACGGTGGTGCTGGCCGATCTGCAGGTCGAGGCCGGCACCCGGCTGGCGCAAGAGCTCGGCGGCCGCTTCGTCCAATGCAACGTCACCCTGGAAGCCGACTGCCAGGCCGTGGTCGATGCGGCTGTTGCGCTGGGCACCTTGCGCGGCCTGGTCAACTGCGCCGGCGTTGCGCCCGCGTCCAGGACGGTCGGCAAGGATGGGCCGCACCCGCTGGAACTGTTCCAGCGCACGGTGGCCATCAACCTGACTGGCACTTTCAACATGGCGCGCCTGGCCGCCGATGCGATGGCGAAAACCGCGCCCACCGGGCAGGGCGAGCGCGGCGTCATCGTCAACACCGCCTCGGTTGCCGCCTACGATGGCCAGATCGGCCAAGCCGCCTATGCCTCGTCGAAAGCCGCGGTGGCCGGACTGACCCTGCCGATGGCGCGCGACCTGGCGCGCAGCGGGATCCGCGTGATGACCATCGCTCCCGGCATGTTCGAAACGCCCATGCTGCTCGGCATGCCGCCCGAGGTGCAGGAAGCGCTGGGCAAGACGGTGCCGTTCCCGCCGCGCCTGGGCCGGCCTGAGGAATACGCCCACCTGGTGCGTTGCATCATTGAAAACGTCATGCTCAACGGCGAGACCATTCGTCTGGACGGCGCCATCCGCATGCCACCGAAATAAGCGTTCACGCGGCACTACATTAAATCCCCCGGCTTCTTCCCCAAAGCGGGTTTACCCTGCTAATCTTTGCCGAATGGGAATTAAAAAGAAAACGGGATTGATCCTGACGGGGGGCGGAGCGCGGGCAGCTTACCAGGTGGGCGTCTTGCAGGCGATATCGGAGATTTTGTGGGAAGCCGGCTGGCCGCCGGCGCGCAATCCCTTCGACATCATCTGCGGCACCTCGGCCGGGGCGCTGAACGCCACCGCGCTGGCTTGCCGCGCCGATAACTTCGGCGAGGGGGTCCTGAAGCTGATGGATGTCTGGCAGCACATCGAGGTCGAACAAGTCTACCGCGCCGATTCGCTTGGGGTGATCCGTTCCGGCGCGCGCTGGCTGTCGCTGCTGTCCTTCGGCTGGCTGCTGCGCAAATGGCGCGCCGCGCCGCCCGCTTCGCTGCTCGACAATACCCCGCTGGTCAGCCTGCTGCACCGCCTGCTCGACCTGCCGCGCCTGGACGCCGCCCTGTCGGAAGGCTTGCTGCATGCGCTGGCCGTGACCGCCTCGTCCTATACCGGCGGCCAGCACCTGACCTTTTACCAGAGCGCCGCCGAGATCGCGCCCTGGATCCGCACCCAGCGCGTGGCGCTGCAAGACCAGATCGGCGTCGAGCATTTGCTGGCCTCGGCCGCGATTCCCTTCATTTTCCCGGCCGTGCCGCTGTACTGCGGCGGCCATCGCGAGTATTGCGGCGACGGTTCGATGCGGCAACTGGCGCCGATCTCGCCAGCCATCCATCTGGGCGCCAGCAAGGTGCTGGTGGTGG
>DASYLQ010000183.1:0-11072 GCA_036009485.1 Janthinobacterium sp. | reverse complement strand
GCCGGCGGCCCGCTCGGCCTGGTGCGCGACGGCGACATCATCCGCCTCGATGCCGCCAGCGGCACGCTGCAGGCGCTGGTGCCGGCCGACGTCTGGCTGGCCCGCTCGCAGGCGACGGCGAACCTGTCGTCCAGCCATATCGGCATGGGCCGCGAATTGTTTTCCATGTTCCGCCACCACATCAGCGAAGCGGAGACGGGCGCCACCACGTTCGCCCTGCCATCGCCGATTCCCACCACCGTGCCCCTGCATGACGCCGCCAGCGTCACCGAAAAGGTGCCGGGCTCCGATGAAGACACTTTGATCAGGAAATAAATCATGACCTTGCTCGAATTGATGCGCACCTCCGCCGTGATCCCCGTGATTGCGATCGACGATCCCGAGCACGCGGTGCCGCTGGCGCGCGCGCTGGTGGCGGGCGGCATCCGCGTACTGGAAGTGACCTTGCGCACCGCCCACGGCCTGGCCGCGATCCGCGCCATGAGCGCGGTGGAAGGCGCCATCGTCGGCGTCGGCACGCTGACGCAGCCGGAAGAATTCGCCGCCGCGCGCGACGCCGGCGCCGTCTTCGGCGTCTCGCCCGGCCTGACCCCGGCCCTGATCGCGGCGGCGAAAAGCAGCGGCTTGCCGCTGTTGCCGGGCGTGATGACGCCATCGGAAGTGATGGCTGCGCGCGAGCAAGGCTTCAAGCAACTGAAACTATTCCCGGCCGTGCCGGCCGGCGGCGTCGGCATGCTGAACGCGATCTACGGGCCGCTGTCGGACGTGACCTTTTGCCCCACCGGCGGCATCTCGCAAGAGACCGCCCCGCAATTCCTGGCGTTGAAAAACGTCGCCTGCGTCGGCGGTTCCTGGCTGACGCCGAAGGATGCCATCCAGGCCGGCAACTGGGCGCGCATCACCGAACTGGCGAAAGCGGCCAGCGGCTTGCGCCAGAGCTGAGCCAGCGTAGCCCAAACCGGGCCCGGGACCGCGTCGCCAGCGCCGCCGTCCCGGGCTTTTTTTGTTTTGACCCTCTCCCGGCGTCCGTTCGGATCGCCATCCGCTTGCCGCCCCTGGCGCCGGTATAGGAATTTTCCGAATTCATCACTCGAGCCAGCTTGATAAAACACCAACGATTGAGCTTGCTCAAACAAGCCCTCAAGCCTGGGCGCAGCCTCATCTGAACTCATCACATTTTGGACGCATCGTTTCTGTCGCGCTTGCCTTGATTGAGCTCATTGAAAGGAATGCATCATGCTGCCCGGGAAGATCGTTGGACCATTCAGGAAAAAAACACAGGCTCGCCGCCCAAGCTGTCCCAAGGCGCTGCGGCTGACCCCCTTGCTGCTGGCGCTGGGCGCCGGCCAAGTAGCGGCGGTCGAGATCATCGTCGTCGGCCCGCCCGGAGCCAGTGGTTTTCCGGGCGCGTTTCCCGGCGCCGGCGGCGGCGCCGGCCAGGCCGCCGCCGCCCTGGTCAGCCAGCCGGGCCTGAGCCTGGATGCGCTCAACCGGCTGACGGCCCTGGGCGGCGCCGGCGGTGCGGGCGGCGCCGGGGCCGCCAACGCGAGCGGCCCGGGGGGCGCGGCGGGCGCCGGCGGCGCCGGTGGCGCAACGACGGCGGCGATGGCGGCGGCGCCCCTGTCCGGCCCGGTCACGCTGCAGGTGGCGGGCACGGGCGGGGCCGGCGGCGCCGCCGGGCTGTCCGGCATCGGCCAGGATGGCCTTGCCGGCCTGGGCGCCAACGGCGGCACAGGCGGCGCCGCGCTGGTCTCGGCCAACTCCTTCGCGGCCGGCGCCGCGGCGGCCGCCTCCGACGCCAGCGCCATCGGCGGCGCAGGCGGTATGGGCCAGGGCGCCGGCTACAGCGGCGGCGCCGGCGCCAGCGCCGCCGTGCGCGCCAGCGCCAGCTCGGCCGGCGGCAGCGCCCTGGTCTCGGCCATCCAGCAAGGCGGTGCGGGCGGCGCCGGCGCCGCTGGCGCCGATGGCGGCGCCGGCGCCGCTTCGGTATTGCAAAATGGGGTATCCGGCGCCGCCGCCGCGGCGCTCGGCCTGACCCAGACGGCGGTAGGCGGCCAGGGCGGCGCCAGCGACGGCGGCCTGGCCGGTGTCGGCGGCGCCGCCAGTTCCAGCCTGAGCGGCGCATTTTATCCGGCCGCCAGCCTGACGCTGAGCAGCAATGCCGTCGGTGGCGCCGGCGGCATGGTCGTCAGCGGCAGCGTCGACATCAACAGCAAGCTGGTCAACGGTGGCGCCGGCGGTGCCGCATCGGTGACCTCCAGCCAGGTGCGCACCGGCGGGGCGCTGAACCTGACGCAAGCCGCATACGGCGGCGCCGGCGGCGATGCGTTTGCCGGGCGGGCCGGCAACGGCGGCGGCGCCAATACCGTCTTTTCATATAGCGCAGCCGAGCGCCTGTCGACGCTGGCGGCCAGCGTCAGCGCAGTCGGCGGCAACGGCGGCACGGCGCATGACACCGTCTTCGGCACCGGCCAGGGCGGCAATGGCGGTTCCGCCTCCAGCGTGCTGGATGTGTATGCCGCCACGCCCATGGACGGCGGCCTCGGCGCGATCATCAGTGGATCGAGTTCGGCAGTAGCCGGCGGCGGCGGCGATGGCTTTTTTGTTTCTTCCGGTAATGGAGGAAGCGCGTTTTCGCAGTCGTCCGTGAACGCTTACGGTACGGTGTTCAGCAGCAGCTACGCCGGCGGTCCCGCCACGGGACTGCTGGATCGCAGCGCCACGGGCCGCGCGATCGCCATCGCCAGGTCGAATTATTCCGCCACGGCGTATGCCGCGGCGTCGGGCGGCTCGAGCACGGTCAGCCTGTTCGGCACCGGAGGCGTCGCCAGCGCCAGCGCCAGCTCGCATTACCTGGCCAGCGCCACCGCGACGTCGGGCTCGGGCAGCGGCAGGTTCGGCTCGGCCGACCCGGCCAGCGCGAGCGCCAGCGCCGACGTGACCCGTCTTGCCGGCGATCCCCTGGCCGCCCTGGCCGGGGCGGAGGCGCGCGCGCACGCCAGCAGCCGCAGCAAATCCGAGCCCAACGTCGTCTCGGCGAACGCCAGCCTCAGCGACGAGGGCCGCTCCGCCACGGCTATCGCCAGGGTCGCGACCATAGATGACCTCGGCGGCAACCGGCCCGACGTCGAAAGCGCCGTCAATGTCGGCGGCCCCGCCTATGGCGCCTGGGTGCCGGGAAGCGATCTGACCGCCGTTTCCTATGCCAGCAGCCTGCCCGGCGCCGCCTCGGTCAGCGCCTTGCTTGCCGATGCGCCGCGGGTCGCCGCGGCGTTTGCCGGCAGCAGCGTGCTGGGCGCCGGCACGCAAGCGGGGACATTCTTCGGCAATACGATGAGCGGAGAATTCCGCGTGCCCTTCGAGCCGGGGCAGCATTTATTGCTGGGCTTTTTTTCTGCGCTTGTCGGCAACGGACCTGAGCCTATCGATTTGAGTATCGACAACTTTGGCACGCTGCTGTATGCGCATTCCTTCACCTCCGTCAGCGACTTGCAGCAGTTCTTCGACGACCGCGTCCTCGATCTCGGCATCCTTGGCGTGAGCGCCCTCGACCTGACCGTCACGACGCGCATGCCGAATGGCAGGCTGAGCTTCAGTTACCTGCTCGGCGCCGGCGATGCCGTGGCGGCGGTGCCGGAAGCCGACAGCTGGCTGCTTTTATTGCCGGGCCTGGCGCTGGTGGTCTTGCTGTCGCGCCGCAAGCGAGGCCGGCCGGGCGCATGTCCGGCTTGAGTGAACTTTATCCATGGGGCTTTTTAAAAACCAACAATCCATCGATTATTCGTTTAGGAAGGTGCACATCATGTTGAGGAAAATGCCGAAGGCCCCTGTAAGGATGGAAATCATCGCGGCCGGGGCCGCCGTCGCTGACGCGCCGGCGCGGACAGGCCGCCGTTTCCTCCGCCTGAGTCCGCTATTGCTGGCGCTGGCTGTACACCAGGCCGTGGCGGTGGAGATCATTGTATTGGGGTCGCAAGGTGTCGGCGGCCTGTCGGGCCAGAATCCCGGCATGGCTGGACAGGACGCCAGCGCCGCGCCGGCCGCGTCGCGGAGCATCAGCAGCATGGACGCGCTGAATTCCCTGGCCGTGTTCGGCGGCACCGGCGGTCTGGGCGGTAGCGGCGCCGCCGGCGACGCCAGCCACAATGGCGGCGCCGCCGGTGCCGGCGGCGCGGGCGGCAGCGCCGCCGCCGACCTGACGGCCCTGCCCCCGGCGGGGCCGGCGACGGCGCTGGTATCGGCCACCGGCGGCGAGGGCGGCGCCCCCGGCCGGAACGGGGTGGCCGGTAGCGGCACTGCCGTCGGCGCCTTTTCTTTCGCCGGCAATGGCGGCGATGCCTCGAGTCATGCCAGCGCAAGCAGCGCCGGCGGCGTGCCGGCGCTAGCCAGCTCGACGGCGACCGGCGGCACCGGCGGCGCCGGCACCAACATCGGCGGCCTCGGCGGCGGCGGGAATGGCTTCGCGACAAGGGCCGGCAACGGCGGCGCGGCCAGCGCCTCGGCGGCGGCGTTTTCGGCGCAGTCCGGCTCCGGCCTCGCCGCCGGCGGCAAGGTCGGCGCCTCGGCCACGGCCAGGGGCGGCAATGGCGGGGAGGGCAACAATTACTTTGGGGGCGGGGACGGCGGCGCCGCATCGGCGCAATCGACGTCGGCGGGCGGCACCGGCGCCCTCGATCTGACGGCGCTGGCCGTCGGCGGCAATGGCGGCGGCGGTTTTTCCGCGAGCAACGGCGGCGCGGCCGACGCCAGCCTGGTCTATTCCAATGCAGCCGGCGCTACTTCGCTGAGCGCCGCCGTCACGGCCATCGGCGGCAACGCCGGTTCGGCCCAGACCGCCTCGCCGAATAACGGCGGCAGCGGTGGGGCGGCCAGGGCCGTGCTGGAACTGAATTCCGGCCGGGCAGCCGGCTGGGAAGGCGCGCTCGTCAGCGGTTCCGCCGAGGCGCGCAGCGGTTCCGCCGGCAACGGTTATCAGTTTTCCGGCAGCGTCCGCGACGCCTTTGCGCAATCTTCCGTGACGGGTTATGGAACGGTGCGCAGCAGTAGCATTGCCTATGGCGGCAACGCCTACTGGCGCCTCAGTGCCGTCGGCATGACGACCTCGCTGGCCAGCGCCCGGTCGAATTATTTTGCCGACGCCAGCGCCGTGGCGAAGGGCGGCTCGCAAAACGGTGCGACCGGGCCGACCACGACATCGGCCAATGCCGAGGTAGTCTTTGGCGCCGCCGATACCGCGGTGGCGGAACACGAAGCCCGGGCGCGCTTCTCTGCATTCACGGGCTTGCTGGTCAGCGCCCGGTCCAGCGGCTCGGCGCGCAGCAGCGTGCTGGATGAACGTTCGGGAGTGATGGCGATCACGACAGTTACCCAACAATCGTTTCCTTCCCAGGCCACCGTGGGCGGCTGGTTCGGCGGCCAGAGCGGCGCCAAAGTGGGCGGGCTGGCCTATGCCGCGCTGCCGCCGCCGATGAATGAGGACAGGCCGGCGGCGGCCTATGCCGTCAGCCTGCCCGACGCCGCCTCGGTACGCGCACAACTGGGCGCCGCGCCGCAAGTCGACGCCGCGTTCGGGCAGGCCGACATCCTGGCCGCCGGCATCCACGGCACCTCGTCCTGGATGAATACGAGCGCCGAATTCTTGCTCCCGCAAGATGCGACGCAACATTTGTTGATCGGCTTCTTCCTCACGCCGCAAACGAATGCATCGGTCGGGCAACTCGATCTCGGCATCAGCAATTTCGGCAAGCAACTGTATGCGGCCTCGTTTACCTCGCTCAGTCAGGCCTTGCTGTTTTTCAACGACCACGTGCTCGACCTTGGCATCGTCGGCGGCACGCAGCTCGACCTGAAGGTCAGCGCGACCATGGATTACGGGCAGTCTGGACCCCACAATTTCGTCTTCAATTACGTGATCGGCAACGGCGCCGCGGTCTCGGCGGTGCCGGAAGCCCACACCTGGCTGATGCTGTCCATCGGCCTGGCGATGGTCGTGCTGCTATCCGGGCAGGCCAGGCAAAGTGATCCGGTCTTTTCTGCCTGATGCAGTCGGCAAGAATAATTATTAAATAGAAAATATTGAATTTTTAATAGTTTTTCAGGGCAGTCTATTCAGGCCAGGCTCCGGTCTTTTGGCAGGGGCCTGTTTTTCGTCCGCCGGGACAGTATATTCAAGTCGCAAGCTTCGTCAGCGTGAATGGAAAGATGGTGTGATATCGATACAGCGAATGCCATTATTATCCGCGGCTGGCTTATCCATATAAGCTATTCAGCTTGGCTGCTGCATCGAATAGGGATGGTTATATTGCCGCGAACTCAATGAAAGCAGCATTTTTTCTGCAATTCTCACCAATTGTTTCATGCGTATCAGGAACTGGGCTGATATTTCCCAATGGGCATTTTACATATTTGTATAAATAACAATTTAATTAATATTATCTTAAAGTTGTAAATGAGATCATACTTAAAAGAATGTGATAGTTATATAAATATCCTTTTCCAATAACCCTGTTTTTTTATCCGCAGAGTGTCGCGCGGATGCCATTTTTATTCTCGAACATCTTGCGCCAACGCAATAACCGTAGCATTATCCATTTAGCTTATTCATCTGATCAGCGCAGCGGCTTTCGTTCTTTTCAAAAGAAATGACGACCTTCAAGCTTGCCGGTGCAACATGAACCGACACCAGTCTGCTCACCGCGCCTTAGCCGCCTTGGATTATCACTTTAATGTTATTGCGCTTGGGGGTTCATTAGTGAGGCATTTAAATCGGCGTCCGCTGTATCTGTATTACCCATTGATTCTTGCCGTCGCTGGCGCGATCGCCATGCTGGCTTTCAGCGGCGTGCGCTGGCACGGCATCTTGCTGGCCGCGCTGCTGGCCGGCGCCGGCTGGCTGGCCAGCCGGCACGGCATCGCCATGCAGCCGCAATCGCAGGAAGCGATCGCTTCCTACCTGGCCAGCCGCCAGGATTTCAGCGAAAAAATCAGCACGGTCTGGAGCGGCCAGATCGAATCTTCGCGGGCGCAGATGGAAGAGGCCATCAATTCGCTGGCGGAACGTTTTTCCGGCATCGTCGACAAGCTC
This sequence comes from Janthinobacterium sp., assembly GCA_036009485.1. Classification (GTDB taxonomy): domain Bacteria; phylum Pseudomonadota; class Gammaproteobacteria; order Burkholderiales; family Burkholderiaceae_D; genus Janthinobacterium. Next base: position 3,988 of record DASYLQ010000183.1, on the reverse strand, counting down.
GACCAAGCGGTCGACGCTTCCAGCGCCGCCACCGAATCGGTGGAAAGCGGCAATGGCCTGGTGGCTGTCTTCGCCAAGAGCGAAAAGGAACTCGGTTCCGTCATCGCCTTGCTGGAATCCACCGCCTCCACCAAGGCGATGATGCTGGACAAGATCCAGGGCTTGGAACAATTCATCAAGAAACTCCAGGAAATGGCGGCCGACGTCGCCAGTATCGCCGCGCAAACCAATCTGCTGGCGCTCAACGCCGCCATCGAGGCGGCCCGCGCCGGCGAGACGGGACGCGGTTTCGCCGTCGTCGCGCGGGAAGTGCGCATGTTGTCGAACCGTTCCGCCGAGGCCGGCAAGCACATTTCCCAGCAAGTGAGCATGATCAGCGAGGCCATCGGCGCCACCTGCCGCGCCTCGAACGAATCGATGCGCGAGGAAGCCCGTTCGATGCAAACCTCGGAAACGGTGATCGGCACCGTGCTGTCCGATTTCAGGAGCGTCACCGATGCGCTGGTGCAATCGTCCAGCCTGCTCAAGGATGAAAGCATGGGCATCAAGTCGGAAGTCGCCGAAGCCCTGGTGCAACTGCAATTCCAGGACCGCGTCAGCCAGATCATGAGCCATGTGCGGCAAAACATTGAACGCCTGCCGGGCTTCCTGCAGCAAAACCAGCAGGACTACGCCAGCGAGCAAGCCTTGCCGCAACTCGATTCGCGCCCGCTGCTGGCCGAACTCGAAAGCACCTACGCCATGGCGGAAGAAAGGGCGCTGCACAGCGGGCTGAAAACCGCGCCGAAACAGGAAGTAGATGAGATTACGTTTTTTTAAGGAGACAGTATGGCCAAGACTATCATGATCGTCGACGATTCGATTTCGATCAGGCAAGTCGTAGGGATCGCCCTGAAGAGCGCCGGTTATGACGTCATCGAAGGGCGGGATGGCAAGGATGCGCTGTCCAAGCTGACGGGACAGAAAGTCCACCTGGTCATCAGCGACGTCAACATGCCGAACATGGATGGCATTTCCTTCGTCAAGGCACTGAAGCAGATGCCGAACTATAAATTCACGCCGGTCATCATGCTGACCACCGAATCGCAGGAAGAAAAAAAGCGTGAAGGCCAGGCGGCCGGTGCCAAGGCCTGGGTGGTCAAGCCCTTCAAGCCGGAAATACTGCTGGGCGCGGTGCAAAAGCTGGTCTTGCCCTGAGCGCAGGCGCTGGCGTTTGCCTTGCATGAGCAGGCCACGGCAAGCGGATGAGCCTGGCCTCGTCCTTCGATGGAGAACCCGATGAGCACAACAGAAACACGCCAGGAAGAGGCCGCCGTCCTGGGCCTGGACGGCGAATTGACCATTTACCGCGCCGCCGAACTGAAGCAGCAATTGCTGGCGGCGCTGGAGCGGGCCGGCCCGCTTGAAATCGACCTGTCCGCCGTGACCGAGGTGGATACCGCCGGCGTGCAACTGCTGATGCTGGCCAAGCAGGTGGCGCTGCAACGGCAGCAGGAATTGCGCCTGGCGGGGCATAGCCCGGCCGTGCTGGACGTGTTTGAATTGTTCAACCTGGGCGGCTATTTCGGCGACCCGCTGGTGATCGGCGCCTGAACGCTTGATTGCTCCGACCGTAATGATGAGCGAGAGTCCGATGAATCTTGACCAAGTGTTGCAGACCTTCATAGCCGAAAGCCGCGAACTGCTGGAGGAGATGGAAAACGCCTTGCTGGCGGTGGCCCAGGCCGAAGAGCAAGGCGAATTGATCAACGCAATCTTTCGCGCCGCCCATACGATCAAGGGTTCGGCCGGCATGTTCGGCCTGGAACATATCGTCGAGTTCACCCATGTGCTGGAAAGCGTGCTGGACAAAGCGAGGGATGGCCAGTTGGCGCTGGCCGATCCGCTCATCGTGCTGCTGCTGTCTTGCTGCGACCATATCGCCGCCCTGGTCGATGCGGTCGCGGCCGGCAGCATGCAAGCCGATGGCGCATTGCTGCAGGCCGGCGCGCCGCTGACCGTCCAGTTGCACGGCTACCTGGGCAGCGAAGCCCACGCCGGCGCCGCGCTGGCCTTGGCGGCGCAGCAGGCCGATCCGGTGCAGCGCATCGCCGGCCTCGAAGGCGATCAGGACCACTGGCACATCTCGTTGCGCTTCGGTCCCGACGTCATGCGCAACGGCATGGATCCGCTCTCCTTCATCCGCTACCTGGGCCAGCTCGGCACCATCCGCGCCATCGTCACCTTGCCGGATGCCTTGCCGGCGGCCCAAGAGATGGATCCCGAATCGTGCTACCTGGGCTTCGAGATCGCCTTTAAAAGCGAGGCCGACAAGGCGGCCATCGAAAATGTCTTTGAATTCGTGCGCGACGATTGCCGCATCCGCATCCTGGCGCCGAACAGCCGCATTGCCGAATATCTGAACCTGATCCAGGAATTGCCGGAAGAAAGCGCGCGCCTCGGCGACATGCTGGTGCGCTGCGGCAGCATCACCGCGCAAGAACTGGCCGACGCCCTGGCCACGCAGCAGGGAAGCAAGCCCGGCGCCGAACGCATCGGCACCATCCTGGTCGGCCAGGGCACGGTGCGGCCGGTCGTGGTCGAGGCCGCGCTGGCCAAACAAAAGCAGCTCAGCGAACAAAAGGTGCAGGAAAACCGCTCTATCCGCGTGGACGCCGACAAGCTCGATCACTTGATCAACCTGGTCGGCGAGCTGATCATCGCCGGCGCCAGCGCCAACCTGATCGCCCGCCGCGCCCAGATCGCCGAACTGCTGGAATGCACGTCGACGCTGTCCGGCCTGGTCGAGGAAGTGCGCGACAGCGCATTGCAGTTGCGCATGGTGAAGATAGGCGCCACCTTCAACCGCTTCCAGCGCGTCGTGCATGACGTCTCGCGCGAAATCGGCAAGGATATCCGCCTGGCCGTCAGCGGCGAAGATACTGAACTCGACAAGACGGTAGTGGAAAAGATCGCCGATCCGCTGACCCACCTGGTGCGCAATTCGATCGACCACGGCATCGAGCCGGCCGATGTGCGCCTGGCGCGCGGCAAGCCGGCCCAGGGTTGCGTCACGCTCAATGCCTACCATGATTCGGGCGCCATCGTCATCGAAGTCAGCGACGACGGCGGCGGCTTGAAGCGCGAACGCATCCTGGCCAAAGCCATCGAGCGCGGTCTGGTCGAGCCGGGCCGCAGCCTGTCCGACAAGGAAATCTATGGCTTGATCTTCGAGCCCGGCTTTTCCACCGCCGAACAAATCACCAACCTGTCCGGCCGCGGCGTCGGCATGGATGTGGTCAAGCGCAACATCATCGCGCTGCGCGGCAGCGTCGACATCAACAGCGAAGAGGGCGTCGGCACCACCGTCACGGTGCGCCTGCCGCTGACGCTGGCGATCATCAACGGCTTCCAGGTCGGCCTGGGCAAATCCGTGTTCGTGATCCCGATGGACATGGTCGAGGAATGCGTCGAATTCCACGCCGAGCCGGGCCGCGACTATATCGACTTGCGCGGCCAGGTCTTGCCCTTCGTCCGCCTGCGCGACCTGTTCGCCGTCGACGGCGCGGCGGGGCGGCGCGAAAGCATCGTCGTGGTGCGCTACGGCGCCAGGAAAGCCGGCCTGGTGGTGGACAACCTGCTCGGCGAATTCCAGACCGTCATCAAGCCGCTGGGCAAGGTCTTCAATCACGTCAAGTGCATCAGCGGTTCCAGCATTCTCGGCAGCGGCGAAGTGGCGCTGATACTCGACATCGCCGCATTGTTTAACGGAATTGAAAGCGAAGGCGCCTTGCAGCTGGCCGCCTGAGTCTGGCGATCCCGGCAACAGTCCAGCTGCTTTCCTTTATTTGATAGGTGGTGATCATGTTGAAAAATCTCAGAATCGCAATCCGGCTCAGCCTGGGTTTTGGCGCCGTCGTCGTGCTTTTGCTGGTCTTGTCGGTGCTCAGCGTGCATCGCCTGGGCACGGTCAACGATGGTACCCGGCTGATCTATGAAGACCGTTATC
>DASYLQ010000182.1:0-5349 GCA_036009485.1 Janthinobacterium sp. | reverse complement strand
GCGCATATTGTCATGCGTGGGCGCAAACGGCTTCTGGAATTCCTTGTCGATCCTCAGCAGCCAGTTGAAATAATAGGCGTCGCTATGCGCCTTGCGGAATTCGCGCACCAGCTTGATCCCGGTCTGCATTTCGCGCGCCACCAGTTCCGGGTCGTCGATGATGATCTGGTAGCGCTGCTGCGCTTCCGGTCCCAGCGTGGCGCTGATGAACTGGTTGATTTGCACGAAATACTCGCGCGAGGTTTCCGGCCCCGTGAAGATCAGCGGGAAAGGCATGTCGGCATTCTCCGGATGCAGCAGGATGCCGAGGATGTACAAAATCTCTTCGGCGGTGCCGGCGCCGCCCGGGAATACGACGATGCCGTGGCCGGTGCGCACGAAGGCTTCCAGGCGCTTCTCGATGTCGGGCATGATCACCAGGTCGTTGACGATGGGGTTGGGCGACTCGGCGGCGATGATGCCCGGCTCGGTGATGCCGAGGTAGCGGCCGTTGTGCAGGCGCTGCTTCGAATGGCCGATGGTGGCGCCCTTCATCGGCCCCTTCATTGCGCCCGGGCCGCAGCCGGTGCAGATGTCGAGACCGCGCAAGCCGAGCTGGTAGCCGACTTCCTTCGAATAGTTATATTCGGCGCGGTTGATCGAGTGGCCGCCCCAGCACACCACCAGGTTCGGGTTCAACTGGGTCTGCAGCACGTTGGCGTTGCGCAGGATGTGGAAGACGGCGTCGGTGATGTCTTCGGTGCTCTCGAGGTCGAACTTGTGGTTGCCGGTGACTTCATTGTTGACGAAGATAATATCGCGCAGCACGGCGAACAAATGCTCGTGTATGCCCTTGATCATTTTGCCGTCGACGAAGGCGATCGCCGGCGCGCCCTTGATGTCGAGCTTGATGCCGCGCTCGCGCTGGATGATGCTGATCTCGAACGATTCGTAGCGCTCCAGCAGTTCCTTGCCGTCGTCTATGGTGCTGCCGCAATTGAGCACGGCCAGCGCGCAATTGCGGAAAATATTGTAGAGGCCACCCTGGCTGGTGTCGAGCAATTTGATCACTTCCGACTTGGACAACACGTCCAGCCGGCCCTCCGGGGAAATCAGGGTATCGACAACGTCATGTTCCATGATGCGTAAGATCCTTTAAAAAATTCGAAACGCAATCTGCGGCGGATGGGATTGCATTGCCAATATACGACAACTCGGCCATTTTAGGGCCGCGCCCGCGAAAATAGCCGCACGCCGCAGCCCCGGGCCGCCGAAATCTTCGCCGGCGCCGCTTTGTGGATTAAAATGCCAGCGCCGTTGACAATCGGCCAGCGCCGGACCGCTTCACAAAAGCCGTCCCGCGGCTGGCTTTTTCCAACTTTTTATTATCATAAAATTTTTAGGAGAAACCGCATGAGCGGTGCTACCACCCTGAACCCGGAAGTCAAGGCGCCCGAGTTCAAGCAGATCATGGGCCACCCCGCCCCGCTGTGGATGTTGTTCATGACCGAATTCTGGGAACGCTTCGCGTTCTACGGCATCCGCTGGGCCCTGGTGCTCTACATCGTCGCCCAGTTCTACAACGGTTCCGGCAGCGGCGAGCAGCCGGCCGGCCTGACCTACGGTTCCTTCCTCGCGCTGGTGTACGCCGGCGCCATCTTCGGCGGCTACATCGCCGACCGCGTCATCGGCTACCAGCGCTCGATCATCCTCGGCGCCGTCTTCATGGCGTTTGGCCTGTTCATGATCGCCATCCCGGACCACACGATCTTCGAACTGGGCCTGGCCACCGTCATCGTCGGCAACGGCATGTTCAAGCCGAACATCTCCACCATGGTCGGCAAGCTGTACAGCCTGGCCGACACGCGCCGCGACAGCGGCTTCACCATTTTCTACATGGGCATCAACAGCGGCGCCCTGGTGGCCCCGGTGCTGACCCAATACCTGGCGCAGGACGTGTTCGGCATCAACGGCATGCCCTCGTATAAGATCGTGTTTATCGCCTCCGGCGTCGGCATGCTGATCAGCCTGGTGTGGTTCGCCATCGGCCGCGGCGCACTGAAAGGCATAGGCGCCCCGGCGCCCGAAGCCCGGGGCATGAAGCGGGTGGTCATGGTCGCCATCGGCGCCCTGGCCGCCATTCCGCTGGTGTATTTCCTGCTCGCCGTCGGCGCCCAGAAATTGCAGGCGGTCTTGTCCGTGCTGTTTGTCGGCCTGGCGCTGATGCTGATGATAGAAGGCATCCGCGGCGGCAAAATCGTACGCGACAAGGTCATCGCCATGCTGCTGATCTTTGCCTTCAACGTCTTGTTCTGGATGTTCTTCGAGCAAGCCGGCAGTTCCTTCACTTTCCTGGCCGACAACATCGTCAACCGCAATTTCGGCGCCCGGGTCTTCCCGACCGCCTGGTTCCAGAGCGTGAACTCGATCGCCATCATCGTCCTGGCGCCCATCATCGCGGCGATCTGGGTCATGCTGGGCCGGCGCAACGTCAACCCTTCGATCCCGCGCAAGTTCGGCCTCGGCCTGCTGTTCAACGCCTTCGCCTTCGGCTTGCTGATGTTTGCCTTGTCCAGCCTGGTCAGCGCCGACCACAAGATCCCGTTCTGGACCCTGTTCATGGTGTATGTGATCCAGTCGGTGGGCGAACTGTGCCTGTCGCCGATCGGCCTGTCGATGGTCACCAAGCTGGCGCCGACGCGCCTGGTCGGCCTGGGCATGGGCGGCTGGTTCCTGTCCACCGGCATCGGCAACAACCTGTCGGGCATCTTCGCCAGCGTCGTCAGCGGCGAGAGCGGCATGTCGGTGACCTCGGCGCTGAGCGGCTATACCTTCGGCTTCTGGTCGCTGCTGGGCGCCGGCGTGGTGCTGTTCCTGATCGCGCCGCTGATCAATAAACTGATGCACGGCGTGAAATAAGCGCGCAACCCGGGCGCGAGAGGGGGCTGCGCAGCAGCTTTGGCGCGACCCCGATAGTCTATAATTCGCGCACCGTGCCCTGCACGCTACTGTGAGATACCGTTTTGACTGCTCCCCGAACCGCCCCCTCCAAGTGGACTTCGCGCCGTATCATCATCACCGGCCTGGCCGCCGCCGGCACCGCCGCGGTCGTGGCGGCCGCCGGCATCGCCGCCTACCTGTTCCTGTATATCGCCCCGAACCTGCCCTCGCTCGACGTCATCACCGACTACCGGCCCAAGATCCCGCTGCGCATCTACACCGCCGACCAGGTCTTGATCGGCGAGTTCGGCGACGAGCACCGCAACTTCATCCCCATCAAGGACATACCGGACATGATGAAGAAAGCGCTGCTGGCCATCGAGGACAACCGCTTTTACGAACATGGCGGCATCGACTGGAAACGCGCCGCCGGCGCGCTCGGCTCGAACCTGCGCTCCGGTTTCGGCCACGGCGGCGGCTCGACCATCACGATGCAGGTGGCGCGCAATTTCTTCCTGACGCGCGACAAGGTGGTCTCGCGCAAGCTCAACGAGGTCATGCTGGCGTATAAGATCGAGGCAGCCCTGAACAAGGACCAGATCCTCGAGCTCTACATGAACCAGATGTACCTGGGCCAGCGCTCCTTCGGTTTCGGCAGCGCCGCCGAGGTCTATTTCGGCAAGCCGCTGAAGGACTTGTCGATCGCCGAAATGGCGATGCTGGCCGGCCTGCCGCAAAATCCGTCGCGGCACAATCCAGCCGTCAATCCGAAGCGCGCCAGGCTGCGCCAGCAAGTGGTCCTGAAGCGCATGCGCGAACTGGATTACATCAGCGAAGACCAGTACCAGAAGGCGCTCAAGGAACCGCTGCGCGTCAACCATCGCGGCCAGGAGTTCGACGTCCACGCCGAGTACGTGGCCGAGCTGGCGCGCCAGGCGGTGTACGCCGAATTCAAGGAAGACGCCTATACCAAGGGCATCAAGGTCGTCACGACCATCCTCAAGGCCGACCAGCAAGCCGCCTACGAGGCCCTGCGCCGCAACGTCATCGCCTACGACCAGCGCCACGGCTACCGCGGCCCCGAAGCCTACGTCGAACTGCCCGACAATGCCGACGAGCGCGAGGACGCCATCGACGAGGCGCTGCAAAAGCGCCCCGCCAGCGACGGCCTGATCGCCGCGATGGTGACCGACGTCGCGGCCAAGACCGTCACCGCCGAAACCGCGGACGGCGACATGATCGAGATCAGCGGCGACGGCCTGCGCTTCGCCGCGGCGGCCCTGTCGGCCAACGCCAAGCCTGAATTCAAGCTGCGTCCGGGCGCGGTAATCCGCGTCTCCCAGGACGCCAGGCAGCACTGGGCCGTCACCCAGGTGCCGCAGGTGGCGGCGGCCTTCGTCTCGATGGACGCGGCCACCGGCGCCTACCATGCGCTGGTCGGCGGTTTCGACTACAACCTGCAAAAGTTCAACCACGTGACCCAGGCCTGGCGCCAGCCAGGCTCCTCGTTCAAGCCCTTCATTTATTCGTCGGCGCTGGAAAAAGGCTTTTCGCCGGCGACCATGATCAACGACGCGCCGCTCGAACCGAACGACTACGACGCCGGCAAGAACTGGAATCCGCAAAATGACGACAATGTGTTCCAGGGTCCGATCAGCATGCGCTATGCGCTGGCGCAGTCGAAGAACGTGGCCTCGATCCGCATCCTGCGCGCCGTCACGCCGGCGTATGCCCGCACCTGGGTCGGCAAGTTCGGCTTCGACCTCGACAAGCAGCCGAAGAACCTGACCATGGCGCTCGGCACCGGCGCCGTCACGCCGCAGCAGGAAGCGGCCGGCTACGCGGTGTTCGCCAACGGCGGCTACCAGGTCCAGCCCTACCTGATCGCCCGCATCACCGACGGCAACGGCAAGTCGCTGGCCGAAACCAAGGCGCAGCCGCCGGCGCAGGAAAGCAACCGCGTCATCGACAGCCGCAACGCCTTCGTGATCGACAGCATGCTGCGCGAAGTGGCGCGCACCGGCACCGGCGCGGCGACCACCAAACAGCTGGGGCGCAGCGACATCGCCGGCAAGACCGGCACCACCAGCGATTCGGTGGACGGCTGGTTCTCCGGCTACGGCGCCGGCATCGTCGGCGTGGCGTGGATGGGTTACGACGACCCGAAATCGCTGGGCGGGCGCGAATTCGGCGCCACGGTGGCGATCCCGATCTGGGTCGACTACATGAAGGTGGCGCTGGCCAGGCTGCCGGCAAAAGAACCGACGCCGCCGCCGGGGCTGACCCTGGTCGACGGCGACTGGATGTATGACGAATTTATCGAGAGCGGCGCGGTGCGCAGCATCGACATCGAGAATGCGCCGCCGGCGGAGGGCGCGGCACCGGCCGCGCCGGCGCCGCCACCACCACCGCCGGCACCGGCGACCTGAC
>DASYLQ010000181.1:0-7399 GCA_036009485.1 Janthinobacterium sp. | reverse complement strand
GCGGTGTCGTTGACCACTTTCAGGAAGGGCACCACGCCTTGCGACTTGCCGTTGGTGCCCTTGATGTGGGCGCCGAGCGCGCGCACCGGGGTCCAGTCGTTGCCCAGGCCGCCGGCGAACTTGGCCAGCAGCGCGTTTTCCTTGATGGCGTCGTAGATGCCTTCCAGGTCGTCCGAGACGGTGGTCAGGTAGCACGACGACAGCTGCGAGCGGCGCGTGCCCGAATTGAACAGGGTCGGCGTGGAACTCATGAAGTCAAAGCTCGACAGCAGGTTGTAGAACTCGACGGCGCGCGCTTCCCTGTCGCTTTCGCGCAGGGCCAGGCCCATCGCCACGCGCATATAGAAAGCTTGCGGCATTTCGATGCGCACTTCATTCATATGCAGGAAGTAGCGGTCGTACAGGGTTTGCAGGCCGATGTAGCCGAACTGCAGGTCGCGGTCGGCGATCAGGGCCTTGGCCAGCCTGGCCAGGTCGAACTCGGCCAGCGCCGGATCCAGCAGCTCGGCTGCGATGCCCTTGGCGATATAGGCCGGGAAGTATTCGACGTACTGGGCGGCGGCCTTGGCTTGCGCCACTTCCTTGCCGAAGACTTCCTTGCGGATCGTGTGCAGCAGGATGCGCGCGGTGACCTGGCTGTAGGCCGGGTCCTTTTCCATCAGCGCGCGGGCGGCCAGGATGGCCGACTTGTGCAGCTCTTCGACGGGCACGCCGTCGTACAGGTTTTTCACCGTCTCGGCCAGGATCGCCTCGGCGTCGACGTGCTTTTCCAGGCCGACGCAGGCGGCGTCGATCAGGTCGCGCACCTGGTTCATGTCGAGCGCGCGGCGCACGCCGTTTTCAGTGACGTGCAGTTGCGGCGCGGCGCCGGCGGCGGAGGCGCCCTGCGCTTCCTTCTGCAGGCGGCGTTCTTCCATGTGCTTGGCGCGGTACAGCACGTAGGCGCGGGCGACATCGTGTTCGCCGGAGCGCATCAGCGCCAGTTCCACCTGGTCCTGCACGTCTTCGATATGGAAGGTGCCGCCGCCCGGCTGGCGGCGCACCAGCGCGGCGACGACGCCGTCGGTCATCTGTTCGACCATTTCGCGGATCCGCGCCGAGCCGGCGCCCTGGCCGCCGTTGACCGCCAGGAAAGCCTTGGTCATCGCAAGGGCGATCTTCGACGGTTCGAACGCCACCACCGCGCCGTTGCGGCGGATGATGCGGTAGTCGCCCAGGGCTGCGCCGGCGACGCTGTTCAGGCTAGTTGCCGAGGCCACCGGCGCGGTCGGTACTGGCGCTGGATTGATGGAAATGTCTAAAGATGATTGCATTTAAGCTCCCGGTGACAGCCTGCAGTTGGTGCTGCTGCTTGTGTGATGAATTGGATCGCCCGGCAAGGCGGCGTCCGTCAAAAAAATTGCTCGAAACGACAGGGCACCTCGCCCGACAGAATAAAACCACCGGCCCATTGCTACGGACTGGCTGAAACTGGCACAAAAAAGGATGGTAACGCCAGCGCAAAAGTGTTTGCTTGCCACTAAGCATCATTGAACATAAGATAAGATGATCTACTACATATAGTGAACTGCTTTAAAGTCTGTACTAATTGTAGTAGCCATAAATGGGTAGATCAAGCATTTTCTGGCAAAAACGCCGGAGAAAAAGTTTGCATTTATGATTGACTTTTCGGATCCCCGGCAGGCAGCGGAACAGCCGGTAAGCGGATACTAACATCGCATGAATTACAGGCCGTTTTCCCGCGTGTTCTTCACTGATTTTTTGCCAATATTTCACATCAATCCGGGCTTGAAATAGCTGCCGGCGCCGGCGCCCAAAGCGGGCGGAGCGGCATTATAGACTACCGCGCAAAACCATGGCGCCGGCCTGTTCGCGGCGCCGATGCGCCGGTGGATGAAGACGATCCGCGCCTCAGGATTCGGGTTCCTGGATGCCCAGCTTTTGCATCTGGTAGCGCAGCTGGCGAAAGCTGATGCCCAGCAGTTGGGCGGCCTGGGTGCGGTTGAACTGGGTCCGCGCCAGCGCCCGCAGGATGATGTCGCGCTCGACCTGGTTCAGGTATTCCGGCAGGCAGCTCGGCAGGGGCGCGCCGTCCGACAGCGGGGCGCCGAAATAGGACGCGGCCGGCGCTGCGCCAGCCGCCGCCGGCGCCGGGCGCGGCGGCGGCGCCGGCGCCTGCACAGGCTCGGCAACTGCGGCGGCAACAGCGACGGAAATAGCGGCAACAACGGCGGGCGCCGCCTCGGCGCTGCGCGCCCCCTTCAAGGCCAGGTCGCCCACCTCGATCAGGCCATCGTCGGCGAAGGCCAGCGCCCGCTCGAGGATGTTTTCCAGCTCGCGCACATTGCCCGGAAAGGAATACGCGCGCAGCGCTTCCAGCACGCCCGCCCCCATCCTCGCCTTGTGCTCGAAGGTGCTGAAGCGCTCCAGGATCGCCTCGGTCAGCACGCCCAGGTCGTCGAGGCGCTCGCGCAGCGGCGGCAGGGTCAGTTCGATGACGTTCAGGCGGTAGAACAGATCCTGGCGGAACTTGCCGCTCTCGACGCAGCGCGCCAGGTCCTGGTGGGTGGCGCTGATGATGCGCACGTCGACCGGCTCCTCGCTGGTGGCGCCGATCTTGCGCACGCGCCGCTCCTGGATCGCGCGCAGCAGCTTGACCTGCATCGCCAGCGGCAGGTCGGCCACTTCATCGAGCATCAGCGTGCCGCCGTTGGCGGCCTGGAAAAAACCGTCGCGCTCATCGCTGGCGCCGGTGAAGGCGCCCTTGCGGTAGCCAAAGAATTCCGCCTCCATCAGCGCTTCCGGGATGGCGCCGCAGTTGACGGCGATGAAAGGCTGGCCGGCGCGCGAACCGAGGGCGTGGATCTCGCGCGCCGCCAGTTCCTTGCCGCTGCCGGATTCGCCGGTGATGGCGATCGGCGCCATCGAGCGCGCCAGGCGCACGATCTGCGCTCGCAGCGCCTGGATCACCGCCGACTCGCCCTTCAGCCGCGTCGCCGCCGGTGCCGCGGCGGCGTTCGGCGCGGCCGGCGCCGACGGCCCGTTCAGGCGCAGCGCCGATTGCACCATCAGGCGCAACTGGTCCAGCACCAGCGGTTTCGAGATGTAGTCGAAGGCGCCCGCCTTGAGGGCGACGACGGCGTTGTCGGCGCTGCCGAAGGCGGTGATGACGGCGATCGGCGTGTTCTTGCAGGCGGCGGCCACTTCGCGCACCAGCTCCAGGCCCAGGCCGTCGGGCAGGCGCATGTCGGTCAGCACCAGCGCGTACTCGGCCTGGGCCAGAAAGGCGCGCGCCTCCTTCAGCGTTTCGGCGCTGTCGACGTCGAGGCCCATCTTGACCAGGGTGATTTCCAGCAGTACGCGCAAGTCGGCTTCATCGTCGACGACGAGGATACGGGGCGAACTCATGCTCTGGCCTTTCTGTTACCGGGTAAAGTCATCAAGGGTAAAGTCGTCACGGGTAAAGTCATGATGCGGGTCAGGCCGATCTGGCGAAGGTGATCACGAAGCGCCCGCTCGGATGCGCGGCGCCGTCGGCCATGCCGGCGCCGGCGGCGTCGAAACGGTATTCATAATCGAGCAGCGCGCCGTTATTCAAACACAATTCGCGCGCCAGATACAGCCCCAGCCCGGTGCCCTTGCTCGAGGTGGTATAAAACGGCTCGAACAGATGCGCCCTCACTTCCGGCGAAATGCCCGGGCCGTCGTCCTGCACGTGCAATTCCAGGCGTCCGCTGCGGTCGGCGATGAGGAACAGGCGCATGCTGCCGGGCGCGCCGCTGGCGTAGCGCACCGCGTTGTTAAGCAGGTTCAGGACGATCTCGCGCAGGTGCAGCGGATCGAAGCGCACCGTCGCCGCGCCGGCCGGCTCGATCCGGACCACGCCTTCGGCCAGCCCGTGGGTCTCCTGGAATTCCATGCGCAGCTCGGCCAGGAAGGCGGCCAGCGGCAGCGGCTCTTCCTGCACCTGGACCTTGCGCGACAGTTGCAGGATGTCTTCGACCATGCGGTTGACCCGCGCCACATTGTCGCCGACGATTTTCAGCAGGCGGATATGCACCGGCTGTTCCAGGTCTTCGCCCAGCAGGGCGGTGGCGTGGCCGATGGCCGACAGCGGATTGCGCACTTCGTGGGCGATGCTGGCGGCGAGCCGGCCCATCGAAGCCAGCTTCAGTTGCTGGGCCTGGTTTTCGATGGCGGTCACGTCTTGCAGGAAAATCACGCTGCGCTCGGCCGCCAGCCCGGCCGTGTCGACGTTGGCGAAGCGCACCTTCAAGTGCGCGACGAGGTCGCGCCGGCTGCTCCAGGCCGCCGTCACGCCCTCCAGCGAGGCGTCGTTATACGGCTTGACGGTCACAAAGGCGGTGCTGCGGGCGGAATCGGCCAGCCAGTCTTGATAAGCCTGGGCGATCGGCTGCAAGGCCGGCGTGTCGGACAGCTTGAAGTCGCGCTCCAGGCCGGCCAGGCCGAGCATGCGCTGCGCCGCCGGGTTGCCGGTGAAGACTTCGCCGTCGCGGCCGACGACAATGACGCCGTCGCCCATGTCGGCGATGACCAGGCGGTTGATCGCCTGCTGGATGGCGAGCGCATTGCCGCGTTGCGCCGCCAGTTCTTCCTGGCCGATCAGCTTGGCGGCAAAGCGGCTCAGCACCAGCACCATGGCGAAAAACGCCGCCCCGTACAGGCCCGCCTGCACGGTGGCGCGGTCGCCCTCCAGCACGAAAATCTGGTAGGTGCTCTCGGCCAGCATGAACAGCGTCACCAGCGCCGCCGAAAACAGCGCCAGCAGCAGCGGCGCCAGGATCGCCGCGCCAGCCAGCGGGAACAGGTAGAGGATCGCCAGGCCGCTGCGCACGCCGCCGGCGTCCTGGTACAGCAGCGAGATGATGGCGATGTCGACGGCGATCTGCAGCGCCAGTTGCAGCAGGAAGCGGCGGCGCCACAGCACCGGCGCCAGCGTGAAGGCCACCGACAGGAACAGGTAGAGGCCGCAGATTTCGCCCAGCGATTGCTGGATGATGCCGGTGCCGGGCTTGCCGCCGAAGAGCATGTACACCAGCAGCACTCCGGCGATGACGATGCGCGTGACGCTCAGGGTTTGCAGCGAGCGCCATAAGGTCTCGCGCGAACTCGAAGACAAGCGCGAAGACAAGCGCGACGACAGGGCGCCCGGCGCCGCCTTCACGTGCGCAGCGGCGGCAAGCCGGCGTGGGCCTGGCTGCAATAGTCGCGACCATCGACCCGCACCGATTCGGAAGAGGGATAATACACGCCGCAGTGGCGGCAGCACAGCATCGCCTCGGCGTCCGGCAACTCGGTGCGGCGCGCGGGCCGCACCGGCGCGGCCGGGCTTTTCGGCTGCTGGAAGCCGCGCAATTTGCTGCGTATCGCAAACATCACGAGGAATACCAGCGCCAGCCAAAACAGAATCCGGCTCATCACACCAGCCCCCTATGCAAAATGACTTCCAATACGAAACGGCTGCCTACATAGGCCAGCAACAAGGTGGCGAAGCCGGCCAGCGTGAACGACAGCGCGGTCTTGCCGCGCCAGCCGCGCCAATGGCGCCCGGCCAGCAAGGCCGCGAACAAGGCCCAGGACAGCAGCGCGAAGACCGACTTGTGGTCGAAGCGCATCGGCAAACCAAACAATTCTTCCGAAAAGACGACGCCCGACAGCACGGTCAGACTGAGCAAGGCAAAACCGAAAGCGATCAGGCGGAACAACAGTTTTTCCATCGTCAGCAGGGCCGGCAACTGGTCCAGCGCATTGCCGAGGAAGCCCTTGCGCTCGCTGCGCGTATGCAGGCGCGACTCTTGCAGCGCCATCAGCACGGCGTGGAAGGCGGCGATGGTCATCGTGCTGTAGGCCAGGATGGCGATGCCGATATGCCAGCCGAACATCAGCGATTTCCCCTCCAGCAGGATCAGGCTGCCGGGGAAGACGGCCGCCAGCACCACCGCCAGCGCGGCGCAGGGCATGACCAGGCGGCGCAGGCTGTCCAGGCCGAAGTTGCGGTTTTCGATCCAGTAGGCGCCGACCGAGATCCACAGCGCCGCCGACAGCATGGCCGCAAAGCCGATGCGCAGCACGCCGGGCGCCATCAGGTCGAACCAGAGCGTGGCGCCATGCGCCAGCCAGGCCAGGCCGGTAATGGCGGAAATCAGCGCGCCCCTGCGAGCCGGAAGAAAGGCGCAGACCGCATATGACAAGGCGGCCGCGGCGAAAATATAAGTCTGCATAAGCTAAGTTTACACTATACGCTGCGGTTTCCCGCGCCGACGGCGCTGCATTCACTGCCGCGATGGGGGTTAATCGACGGCCGCCATGCGCAATTCATCGTGGTGGTGGCGCTGCTGCTCTTCCATCACCAGCTGCCCGAGCTCGCGCTTGAGGGCATTGAACGCCGGCGAGGCCGGGTCGCGCAGGCGCGGCAGGTCGACCATGATGTCGCGCTTGACGGTGCCGGGCCGGTAAGTCATGACGACGATGCGGTCGGCCAGGTAGATTGCCTCCTCGATACTATGCGTGACGAAGATGATGGTTTTCTTCAGCTCGGCCCACAGGCGCAGCAATTCATCCTGCAGGTTGCGGCGGGTCAGCGCGTCGAGGGCGCCGAAGGGTTCGTCCATCAGCATGATGGGCGAGTCCAGCGCCAGCACGCGGGCGATCGCCACGCGCTGGCGCATGCCGCCCGACAAGTCCTTGGGGAAGCGCTGGCGGAAGTCGCTCAGCGACAGCATGCCCAGCAGCTTGTCGACGACTTGCCCGATCCCGGCCTTTGGCATACCCTTGATTTCCAGGCCGAAGGCGATGTTCTTTTCCACCGTCATCCAGGGAAACAGCGCGTATTCCTGGAATACCATGCCGCGCTCCGGTCCCGGCCCGCTGACGATCTTGCCGTCGGCCGTGATGCTGCCGCTGCTGGGCAGCGCGAAGCCGGCGATGGCGTTCAGCAAGGTCGACTTGCCGCAGCCGGAAGGCCCCAGCAGGCAGGTGAACTGGCCGCGCGGGATGTCCAGGTTAATGTCTTGCAGGGCCACCAGTTGCCGCTCCGCGCTCTGGAATACCTTGCCGACGCCGGCCACCTTGATGTGCGCGGCATGCCGGTCTATCCTCGTCTCAAGCGTCATCTCAATTCTCCAGGCCGCGGTGCCAGCGCAGCAAATGATTGTTCAGTTTATTCATGGCGACGTCGATGCCCAGGCCGATCAAGCCGATGCTGATCATGCCGGCCATGATCTTGTCCGACCAAAAATACTCGCGCGCCTCGAGGATGCGGAAACCCAGGCCATTGTTCACGGCGATCATTTCCGAGACGATCACCACGATGAAAGCGGTGCCGATGCCGATGCGTACGCCGGACAGGATATACGGCACCGCCGCCGGCAGGATCACG
>DASYLQ010000180.1:0-1859 GCA_036009485.1 Janthinobacterium sp. | reverse complement strand
GGCCTGGTGGTGAGCCAGGCGCTGACCCTGTTCATGACGCCGGTGGTGTACCTGTACCTGGACCGGCTGGCCAACTGGCGCAAAAAACGCCAGGAAAAGCCTCCTGCGCAGCAAGTAAACATGGCGCCGGCCAACAATCATTGAAGGAAGAAAAGTAAATCGCCTGTCGCTTTACGCCGGCGCAAATTCGGGATGGGCGCCGCGCGTTCGTCACTGCTGGCGCCGCCTACACTGTTCCCGTGCGACTGAAAGGTCGACACGGCCAGCTCCATAGGTCTTCAGCATGGGGCGTCGGGATCGCAACGAGATGCGATCGGCAGACTATCGAAAGGCAGCATCATGGATACAACCACCCAGCAGCACGACACATCCGGTATTGTCGAACAACAGGACGTGCCGGTCCTGGCGGAAGTCGAACAACAGGACATGCCGGTCCTGGCGGAAGCGGAAAGCGCGGACGGCATCGCCCAGCCCGAAGTCTTCGGCATCGGCAGCACGGCGTTCACCACCTATTACACCTGGCTCGCCAATGGCGTCCACCAGCGGGTGAACTTCGTCAATTCGAGGGTCAATGCGAACTCGCGCGTGTATGTCAACATCAGCGAATATGCGGCCAATCCGCAAGCGCGCTTTATCGGTGCCGCCAGGATGGCGGTCTACAATATCGCCCCCTACAACGGCGGTTTCCTGGCCTGGGTAGAAATTTCCTGGGGCAATCCGCTGAAGATCCGCTTTGATGTCCTGGTCGATCCCTGAGACCTGAAACGTAGTGGACATTGACGTTGAAACACAAGAGGCCGCAACGCGGCCCCTTGTGTTCCATGCGGCGGCGGCCTATGGCAGCAGGATGGTCGACCCTGTGGTCTTGCGCGATTCCAGCGCGATATGCGCCTGGGCCGCCTGGGCCAGCGGATAACGCTGGTTGATCCCGATCTTCACTGCGCCGCTGGCGACCACGCCGAACAGCGACTGCGCCGCCGCTTCCAGCTCTTCCCGCGTCGCGGTGTAGGCGGCGATCGAGGGCCGCGTCAGGAACAGCGAACCGCGCTTGTTCAACTCGGCCAGGCTGACCGGCGGCACCGGCCCGGAAGCATTGCCGAAACTGACCATCAGGCCCAGCGGCGCCAGGCAATCGAGCGAACCGATGAAAGTATCCTTGCCGATCGAATCGTAGACCACCGAAACGCCCTTGCCGTTGGTCAGCTCGCGCACCCGCTCGGTGAAGTTTTCCTTGTTGTAGTTGATGACGTGGGCGCAGCCATGCGCCGCCGCCAGCGCCGCCTTGTCGTCCGAACCGACGGTGCCGATCAGCGTCACGCCCAGCACCCTGGCCCACTGGCAGGCGATCAGGCCGATGCCGCCGGCGGCGGCGTGCAACAGGACGGTGTCGCCGGCCTTCAGCGCCGCGGTGCGGTGGAACAGGTATTGCACGGTCAGACCCTGCAGGGTCATCGCCGCGGCGGTCTCGAAGTCTATCTTGTCGGGCAAGACCAGCAGCCGCTTCGACGACATATTGCGCACCTGCGCATAAGCGCCGGTGGCGCCGCCGGCATAGCTCACGCGGTCGCCCACCTTCACTTCCGTCACGCCCTCGCCGACCGCCTCGACCACGCCGGCGCCTTCCGAACCGAGGCCGGCCGGCAGCGGCTGCGGGTACAGGCCGGTGCGGTAATACACGTCGATGAAATTGAGGCCGATCGCCTCGTGGCGCACCTGGGCCTCGCCGGGACCGGGCGGGCCGACGTCGACATCGACGTACTCCATCACTTCCGGACCGCCGTTCTTGCTAATTCTGATCGCTTTTGACATGCCGACTCCCATGCGCGCTGTGAGGTTTAAAAAAGGAAAACCAGATCCTC
>DASYLQ010000179.1:0-3341 GCA_036009485.1 Janthinobacterium sp. | reverse complement strand
ATCGGCCACGACTGGCGGGATCTCCGACGCAATGCTCCGCGGCGGCGACGGGCTGCGCGCGATGTGGCAATGGGTCCATTCCACGGGATCGCCGGCGGCAAACGGCAACTGGCCGGTCAGCATCCGGTACAGCATGACGCCCAGGGAGTAGAAATCGCTGCGGTAATCGAGCGGGCGGTTCATCCGTCCGGTCTGCTCGGGCGATACGTAAGCCCAGTCCCTCGGCAAGTCGTTACCCGGCACGGCCACTTCCTGGGTCTCGAAAGCCGCCTGGCTCAGGTCCAGCAAGCGCAGCTGTTGCTGTATGTCCAGCATGAAATTGGCCGGGCGAATATCGCGGTGAATGATGTGGGCGGCGTGCAAGGCGCCGGCGATCTGCGCCAACTGGCTGCCCAGGCGCAGGCAGGCCGGCACATCGAGGCCTTGCCGGTCCAGCAGCGATTCGAGCAGTCCGCCGGCGACGTCTTGCAACACCATGAGCGGCCGGCCATCGTCATTGACGAGCGCGATGGGCGGAATGCGTCCCGGCATGGCCGGCGACAGGAGCGCGTCATACTCGCGTTGAAAGCTGGCCGCCTGCGCCGGGCGGGCTGCGGTGGTGTAGGGGACTTTCAACAGTACCGGGGCGTCGTCTTGCCGGCACCGCCCACGGTAAAGCTGCGACCCGGCTGTCGCGCCAAGGTATTCAAGAATGTGATAGCGAGCGCTCATGGCCTCGATTGAACTCGTTCGCCTTCCCTGTTGCTGGCACGCTAGCGGCTGTACGACACGCCCTCCCCCAGTGCAGGCAAGGTATTGAAATGGCTGCCCTTGTTGCTGCAATGTGCGCCATTTGGACAGCCGCGTCAAACGCTTGCCTCATTTAAGCCTTGTCGTCGTGGCTGGTATCCGACCCAGCCCGCCGAACTCGAAGGTTGGCGCCGATGGGGATCGCACGTCACGCATGGCGCAAGGGCCGGTTTGGATTGCAGCGCATTACCCAAAAATTGTACATGCCTCGCATATCCTTGATCTGCGCTGAACAAACCCGCCGCATAACATTTATGACATTTACAACAATATCATGGGAGGCGTTATGGCAAGCCAGGGGCTATCTCGAAAGAACGCTTTCATACCTGGGCGATCGACGATGCCATCAAGATCGACGCGTCACGCGGCCGGCCTGCCGCGATCGAGCACTTGGAACGCTACAACGTTCCGGACGCCGTTATCGTCCGCGTGCTGTACGACCCAGAGCGACGCCGACTTCCGCGGGTTTCTGTGTAGTGCCGTACGGAGCGGCTACCGGCGTCTCGCCATCATCCTTGTTGAAGTGCGAATAAACGATCCTCATATTTTATAAAGGAAAGAACATGGACGACGATAATCCCAATCAATCCCGGCGTCTGGTGATGGGTGGCATGGCCGGCGGCCTGCTCGGCGCGGCCATCGCGCCCGGCACGGCCCGGGCGGAGGGCGCGCCGCCGGTCGGGCTCAGCGATCCGCAGACCGCCTATCCACGGCCGCCGTTTCCGACCCAGCAGCAGCCTTGGCCGGGGTTGACCAGTCGCATGAATCCGCGTCCCGATCACGGCGAAACCTCGTACAAGGGCTCGGGCCGGCTGCAGGGACGCAAGGCGCTGCTGACAGGCGGCGACTCCGGCATCGGCCGCGCCGCGGCCATTGCCTTCTCCCGCGAAGGCGCCGACGTGGCGATCAACTATCTGCCGGCAGAGGAGGAAGATGCCCGCGAGGTTGTGGCGCTTATCCGCGGCGCCGGACGCAAGGCGGTGGCGATTCCCGGCGATATCAAGGACGAAGCCTTCTGCCAGCGCCTGGTCGCCGACGCCGCGCGCCAGTTGGGCGGCCTGGACATTCTCGTCAATAACGCGGCGCGCCAGATCTCGCGCGATTCCATCCTCGATATATCGACGGCGCAGTTCGACGAGACCTTCAAGACCAACGTCTACGCCATGTTCTGGATCACCAAGGCAGCCGTGCCCCTGATGCGCCCCGGTTCGGCCATCATCAACACGGCCTCCGTCAACGCCTACGATCCCGGCGAAAACATCATCGATTACGCCTCGACCAAAGGCGCGATCATGATCTTTACAAAAGGCTTGGCCAAGCAACTGGTCAAGAAGGGCATCCGCGTCAATGCGGTGGCGCCCGGTCCGTTCTGGACGCCGCTGCAGGTGACTGGCGGCCAGCCTGCCGACAAGCTGTCCGCGTTCGGCAAGGATACACCGATGGGGCGCGCCGGGCAGCCGGCCGAACTGGCGGCCGTGTATGTGCTGCTGGCCTCGAACGAAGCGAGTTACGCGACCGGCCAAGTGTACGGGGCCGTGGGCGGGCATGGCGGCCCCTGAAGACGCAGGGCGCTGTTAGCGCTCCAGGACCTGCGTGCCGGCGCCCAATCCACCTTAAGAACATCGGGTTCCGTTTTCGGTCCCTAATATTGAAATAGTCCTGGACATAAACACCGCTACTGCGCGGTGGCCGTGTCGTGGTGGCCGCGTCCGGCTGGTACGAATGGATGGGGGAGAAAGAAAGCAAGCAGCCCTGACACATTCACAGGACGGATCGGCAGTCGACCTTCATGCTGGCCTTGGCCAACTTCGGGCCATTCAAGGAAAATCGTGAGGAATCGGGCTTCGTGCTGGTAACGGCCGATGCCCCAGGGTGGCATGGTCGACGTGCGTGCCCGGTGCCGGTGGTGTTGAGCACGGCCGATGCGACACTGGGGATGGATCCGGCGCTGCCGCCCGAGTAGGCAGACGAGCTGATGCGCACGGCGCCGCAGCCGGCCAGCAATATCGCAGGCGCAGCGAATATCTGCAGGCGATGCAGGAGCGATACGCCCCAGGTCATCATCGCAGCACCTGTGCCAGCTTGTCGAATGCCGCCGCCAATACGTAGACGCCAATACAAAACATCACCCATCCGCTGTAAGGAAAATTCATTTCAGGGCTGCCGAAAGCGCCCGGATGAACCTCTGCGACGACAGCATCAGGATAGCAATTCCGATGCTGAACTGAATCCACTTACTTTTCACTAGCTCCATGACTGCCTCCTTACTGAGCGACTTGAGAATTTCAAGCAATGCGATAAATCCATGCATGTCTTCCTTGTACTGCCCTTACTTGGTAGAAATAAAAAAAGCCCTGACGGGCGAACGTTCAGGGCTTTTTGTTTTTGCTTTGTGGCGGCGCGCGCCGCGATGTCATTGCGTGGCGACCGCCAACTGCGCGGCTACCGGCGCCACAGGATCCGGCCCCCAATGCGATCCGCCACCCAGCTGCACAGCCAGGTAGAACGCCTGCGCCTTGCACTCATCCACGCCGCAGCAGCATTTCCTTCAG
>DASYLQ010000178.1:0-3581 GCA_036009485.1 Janthinobacterium sp. | reverse complement strand
GGCCGCTCCAGGCCATCCTTGTAAAACTCTTGAAATCCGGCGGCGATTAATCGGTCAGGCGCGCAATAATCCGATCGACGTTTTCCGCCGTGATCGGCTCATAGAGAATCTCCCGGTTGCGCAGGATGGCGGCGTCGCTCAGGCGCGCATAGTCCAGCCGGCACAGTTTTTCGATCACCGCCGGTTCGAAGCGGTAGCGCATCACTTGCGCCGGATTGCCCGCGACGATGCTATAGGGTGGAATATCCTGCGAGACGACGCTGCCGGCGCCGATGACGGCGCCGCGGCCGATGGTCACACCCGACAGGATGATGGCGTCGGTGCCTATCCAGACGTCGTCGCCGACCACCGTCGGCCCCTTGGTCTTGGATTCGATGCCGACGCCAAAATACTTGACCAGGAAGGGAAAGGTGGAAAATCCCTTGTGCGGATGATTTCCGCCGAGGATGAAGGTGACGCCGGCCGCGATCGAGCTGAAGCTGCCGATGGTCAGGCTTTCCTCGCTGTTGCCGAAGGTCCAGACGATCAAGGGTCCGTAACTCATGCGCCCGGCCTTGACCTTGTTAAAGTCGAAGGGGCCGTAGACGCGGTCCAGGCCGGTTTCATTGTGCGGGTTCAGGGTGCGCCAGTGTTCGCGCAGCTGGGTCCAGTATTGCTGCTTTTTTTCCTCTTCGCTCGATTCGCGCGCCGGCGCCGGCGCCGCTTCCGGCCTTGGCGGCACGTCGGTGATCAGTTTTTCTATCGCCTGGTAAAAATAATCGTCGTGCAGGTAATCCTGCATGTAGGGAAAGAAGCCGGTTTTCTGGAAGCCGTTGCTCTGGTCGAAATAGTAGGGAATGATGTGGTTCAGCAAGATGGACTTTTTCTCTTCCTGGAACACGGCGTCGTCGAGCAGGCCGGGGGCCAGATACATCTTCAGCAGCGACAGATAGTTTTTGCCAAAGACTTCGGCAATATTGTAGCCGCCCACCTTGTATCCCTTGCGGCCCACGTCCTGGCCGGAGAAATAGCGGTCGTACAGGACGATCGCGCGTTTTCCCGTGGCCATCAGGCGCAGCACGACATCGGTCTGGACCAGCCGCAGTTTTTCATTCCGGGCGAAATCCGGCATTGCGCGGAACTCGTCGCGCCACATGCCGAAGCCGCCTATCCAGGTCGAGAAATACGATACGCGGCGCACGAAGTCGTTGAATGTGCTCAAAACTTCGATTTGATTGCCCTGGTTCTTATTGCCGTTGGTAAAAAAGACAATCGGCTTTTCAGCGGCGGTGGCGCGCAAGACCTTGAGCATCTCGGCCAGTGCGCCGTTATTGATCATCAGGTTGTCGTTATGCAGCTTCAGGTAGGCGCCGTCGCCCTGTTTCATGACGAACTCGAAATTCAGGTCGGGCGACATGGTTTCGGAATGGCGGTGGTAACTGATCTTGCCGGGAAAGGCGGCGCTGAACCCGGCGACGACGGCCGCCGTATTGTCTTCGGAGCAATTATCCGAGATGACGATCTGAATCTCGTCCGACTCGGCGAATGCGGCCTGGGAGGTGATGCTTTGCAGCGTGTTTTGCAGCAGCCCGGCCCGGTTATAGGTGGGGATGCAGATCGACAAGACGATATTGTTGTTTTCCATGGCAGGCGCCGCCTTAAAAATGGTTGGGTTCCCGGGTTTCAGGCCGCGTCGATTCAGGCTGCGTAACGGCGCAGCAATTCCTGGTGTTTTTCCGGGTGCAGGAAGAAATAATTGGTCGGGATCGTGTTTTCATCCATGTCGCCGAACTCGATCAGGCGGCCGCCGGCGGCGGTAAACACGCGGTAGCCGATGGCGCGGAACAGGGCGAAAATCTGATTCGGGTCGTAGTGGAACTTGGCCGACCACTTGCGCAGGATTTCCGACAGGACGACGGGACGGTCGCGCCGGATGGTCTCGAATCCGCCCTTGAAGACCATCAGCTCGGCGCCTTCGACGTCGCACTTGATGAAGTCGACGCGGGTGCCGGTCTCGGCCGTAAAACTGTCCAGCGTGCGCACTTGGCACTGGAAGGTCTGGACGTCGCTGCGGCCGGTCAGGTTGACGGCCGAGGCATTGCCCGAGCCTTCGGGATAATAATAGAAGGGAAATTCGCCGGCCTGGTCGCTGAAGCCGAAATTGAAGGCGTGCACATTCGACGAGGCGTTCAGCGCCAGGTTCGCTTGCAGGTCGGCATAGGTGGTCGGGATCGGCTCGAAGGCATACACATTGGCGGCGCGGCGCGAGGTGGCGATATTGATCGAATACCAGCCGATGTTGGCGCCGATATCGAAGTAATTGTCGCCATCGGCCACCAGGTTTTCCATCATCACCGATTCTTCTTTTTCATAGTCGAAAAAGTTCAGCGTCTCGATCGGCGCGATGCGGTAATCCAGCGCCGTGCAGGCGATGCGCACGCCGCGGTCGCGCGAGGTCATGACGACGCGGTTGTCCTCGATCTCGATCTTCTTGACGTTGGTGCCGGGCAGGTAGGACGCATAGTCGTACAGCGCCGCATGGTGGGCCTCGTACATGGTCTTGATGAAGGTCGGCTTGTCGATGACGCCTTGCTGGAATTGTTGAAGCGTGTCTTTGAGTGAGTTCATGGTGTGCACTGTTGTCGTCATCGTTCGGATCGTGGTCGTTCGGTTTCAGGCGCGCGCGGCCGGCCAGCCGTCCAGCGTCAGGCGCATCTTGTCGCGCAGGTAGTCTTGCGTGCCGGCGCTGCTGATGAAGGTGTTCGGGATGGCGATGCGCTTGAGCGCCGGCAAGGTGGACAGCTTGCCATCGCTGAGCAAATCATGCAGGCGCTCCAGCACGGCCGAGCCGAAGCCGCCGTTGGCCTGGTGCTCTTCCAGCGTGGCGATGTGCGCGTAGCGCTGCGCCAGCGCGGCCAGCTGGGCGCTGTCGATCGGATTCACGAAGGGGAAGCTGTACAGGTCGGCCGCAACCCTGTGCTGTTCCAGGTAGCGGCTGGCGTAGCCGACCATGTCGCCGGTGGCGAACACCGCGGCCTGGCAAGCGCCGTCGCCGGCCACCCGCACCGGGACGATGCCGCCCAGGGTCAGCGCCGGCGGCTGCGCATGCAGGCGCGCTTCGCCGGCCTTGTTCAGGCGCATGTAGCAGGGGCCGCGGTGCCGGGCGATAAAAGCCGTCATGGCGTCCACTTCGGCCGGGTCGCCGGGCGCCGTCACCACCATGCCGGGAATCGTGCGCAGCATGCCCAGTTCTTCCGTCGTGTGGTGGGACGTGCTGAGCGGGCCGTAGGCGTAGCCGCCGCCGACGGCGATCACTTTCACGTTGGCTTCATGGTAGGCGATGTCGTAGCGGATTTGCTCCATCGCCCGCAAGGTCGGGAAATTGCCGATCGAATAGCAGAATACCGTATAGCCTTCCATGCTCAAGCCGGTCGCCAGGCCCATCATGTTTTGCTCGGCGATGCCGACGTTGAGGAAACGCTCGGGGAAGGCGGCGGCGAACGGTTCCAGCACCGAATAGCCGAGGTCGCCGCACAGCAGGAAGATGCGCTCGTCCTGGCGCGCCTGGTCGATCAGGGTGGTGATAAAGCTGTTTCTCATGC